>NZ_MJEH01000023.1 GCF_001742425.1 Bacillus solimangrovi | reverse complement strand
CAAACTCTCCGATAAAAGATTGTTTGAAACTTGCTCGCACAATGTGTTCATTTCGTTCAGTTTTCAAAGAACATTTGGTGTCGCTTTTTGTCGGCGACTTTTATATAATATCATTTCTAATTCCTGATGTCAACAACTTTTTTAAGAAGTTTTTTTCAGTAAGTTGTCGTCTTTCGTGACAACGAATATAAATATACCAACTATTAAAGGTAGAGTCAACACATTTTTTCAAAAAAATAAAACTTCCTTGAATTAATATAACCTCAATCAAATTCAATTAACGTTTTACTTATAGAGAAGCTTTACCAAACAAGAGATCGTTGCGCTACTACACCAAGACGAAAAACTTGTATCATAGAATATAAAAAAGCTAGCTCTATTAATATATAGAGCCAGCTTCTATTCGTTATTGCTGATGGCGCATTTGAGGGAACAGTAATACATCACGAATTGAAGGAGAATTCGTCAATAACATCACAAGACGATCAATTCCAATCCCTAAACCACCTGTTGGAGGCATACCATACTCTAACGCTTCTATGAAATCATCATCCATGAGATGAGCTTCGTCATTACCTTCTTCACGTTCTTTAAGCTGAGCTTCAAAACGTTCACGTTGATCAATTGGATCATTTAACTCAGTGAATGCATTCGCATGTTCGCGCCCAACAATAAATAATTCAAATCGATCAGTAAAACGTGGGTCTTCTTCATTCTTTTTAGCTAAAGGTGAAATTTCTACAGGATGCCCATAGATAAAAGTAGGTTGAATTAGCTTTTCTTCTACTCTTTGCTCGAAAAACTCATTCACAATATGACCAAACGTCATCGTAGGTTTCACTTCAATATTGTGTTCCTTAGCTAAAGCGTGTGCTTCTTCATTAGTCATCTCTTTCCAGAAATCTACACCTGTATATTCTTTAACAGCATCAACCATATGAAGACGTGTCCATTCAGGTTCAAGCTTAACTTCATAATCACCGTACTGGACAGTCGTAGTACCAAGTACTTCTTTTGCAATATGAGCAATAACATTTTCAGTCAAACGCATAATATCACTATAATCCGCATACGCTTCATACAATTCAATCATTGTAAATTCAGGATTATGACGTGTTGAAATCCCTTCATTTCTGAAAACACGACCAATTTCATATACTTTTTCTAATCCACCTACAATTAAGCGTTTCAAATGTAACTCTATCGCTATACGCATATATAACTCCATATCAAGAGCATTATGATGTGTAATGAATGGACGTGCCGATGCACCACCTGGAATAGAGTGCATAGTCGGTGTTTCTACCTCTAAATAACCGAGATTATCAAGATAACGACGCATTGATTGTAAAATTTTACTTCTCATTACAAATGTATCACGGCTCTCCGGACTCATAATCAAATCTAAATAACGCTGACGGTAACGTTGCTCAACATCTTTTAAACCATGAAACTTCTCTGGGAGTGGACGCAGAGATTTTGAAAGCAAAATAAACTCATTTGCTTTTACTGATAGTTCGCCAACTTTTGTCTTAAACATAACACCTTTAATACCGACAATATCACCGATATCAGCTGTATTAAAAATACTATATTGCTCTTCACCAACACGATCTTGACGGACATAAATTTGCACTTGACCTTCAAGATCTTGTATATGAGCAAAACCTGCTTTCCCTTTACCACGCTTTGTCATGATACGGCCTGCAATTGTTACTTCAATTTCCTTCTCATCTAACTCTTCTTTAGAATATTGGTCAAATTCTACTCGAAGCTGAGATGAACTGTAAGTACGCTCAAAGCGTTTCCCAAACGGATCAATTCCGCTTTCACGCAAAGATTGCATTTTATCTCTTCGCACACGCATGAGGTCGTTTAATTCTTCTTGACTCATTTCATCATCTCCAAACTTTTTTCTATTATAAAATATATCTTAATATACGACTTAAAAAGGAGTACTACAAATAATAAGAATACGCAAATATTCTATAAGATTCAACAAAATCTATCTATTCCATACACTCTAACTAAATAAAATAAAGAAAAATTCACAACTTAGCGCATTTAAATGATACTAATATATCCTAAAGGATCAAGATAATAAGATACAACCTAACATTCACGATTACATTCAATCTATTAATGAACAAAAAACTACCAGCATTATACTGGTAGTTCCCGCTTTTACACCATCACTCGTTGTTGTGCCTCTATCTCTTCAACAAAACCATCAAGTAATGTCACTATATCTTCACGTGTATTACATTCATTGATTGCATTTCTCACTTTTGCATTTCCACGCAATCCTTTTAGATACCAAGCAGCATGTTTACGCATTTCCATAACCGCAACCTTTTCTGTCTTCAAATCAATTAACCGGTCCATATGCAGTTTACACACATCTATTTTCTCCCTAGCATCTGGCTCACCGATTAACTCACCTGTTTCCAAATACTTTACAGTTCGATAGATCATCCATGGATTCCCAAGCGCAGCGCGACCGATCATAACTCCGTCACAACCAGTTTGGTCTAACATTCGCTTAGCATCTTCTGGAGTTGTTACATCTCCGTTCCCAATTACAGGTATCTTTACTGACTCTTTCACTTGCTTAATAATATCCCAATTAGCTTGACCTTCGTACATTTGTACACGCGTACGACCATGTAATGCAACAGCTTGACCACCAGCACGTTCAACCGCCTGTGCATTCTCGATCGCATAGATTGTATTATCATCCCAACCCATACGCATCTTTACCGTTACTGGTTTATCAACAGCATCTACTACAGCTGAAACAAGGTCATAGATTTTTTCTGGTTGTAGTAACCATCTTGCACCAGCATCACATTTTGTAATTTTGGGAACTGGACAGCCCATATTAATATCTATAATATCAGCCGTTGTATTTTTTTCTACAAACTTAGCTGCTTCAACAAGCGTATTCTTTTCACCACCAAAAATTTGTAAGCTCAACGGTTTTTCACGCTCATCAATATATAACATTCCCATTGTTTTCTTATTATTATATAGAATTGCTTTATCACTAACCATTTCAGCACAAACAAGACCTGCACCAAACTCTTTAACTGTTAGACGAAATGCTGAGTTACACACTCCCGCCATAGGCGCAAGTACTACTTGATTTTTCATTTCTATATCACCGATTTTTAACATTACTGTCACCTCTTTTGCAGTACAGATTATTTTAGAAAGTTAGCTGTTGGCTCGCTCGCCATACTCGCATACCTTCCACACTCGTATTTATATCAAAAGACTGAAGGTACATTTTCATAGTATCGTTTACGACCTCTAATAACGGAACCATAACAAAATTACGCTCCATCATACGTGGATGAGGAATCGTTAGATACTCTGTCTCAATATTTTCGCGGTCAAACAATAAAATGTCAAGATCTAACGTCCGTGGTCCCCAACGCACATCACGTATGCGCCCATTTTCATTTTCCACTTTCTGGGTTAGTTGTAATAATTGATTAGGCGTTAGTGTTGTTGAAATGCAAATTACCATATTTAAAAATTGGGGTTGATCGGTATAACCTACAGGGTCTGTTTCATAAACAGAAGATACTTTTATTACATCAACGTTAGGATCGCTACTTAAAGCACGGATCGCTTCTATGATGTGCCCGTCTCGCTCACCAACATTTGAACCTAACGCAAGATAAACCGTATGCATCACTTTCTCTGCCTCGTCATTTCAACAGCAACAGAGTCGTAGTAGCCAGGAATTGGCGGATCAGGCTTTACAACCTTAACTGTTACTTGATTTACACGATCAAACTTATTTAATATCACTAAACAAATCTCTTCAGTGACCGTTTCTACTAAATCACGTGGATCGCCCTCCACAATACCCCGAACCGCTTCATATACCTTCCCATAATCAACCGTCTTCTCAAGATCATCAGTTACAGCAGCCTCATGTAAGTCAATCTCTAACACAAGATCAACAAAGAAACGTTGCCCTAATTTATTTTCTTCTTGGAAAACACCATGGTAACCCCAAAACGCTAATTTATTCATATAAATTTTATCCATATTATTACACCTACTTTCCAAGCATCGCGTCCATCATCATTGCCATTCTCTTCATCTCTTTAACATCATGTATACGAACAAGTTGACACCCTCGTTCAATTCCGAGACAAACCGTTGCACCAGTCCCTTCCATACGCTCCTCGACTGGTAAATCTAACGTTAATCCAATAAATGATTTTCTTGAAGTACCTAGTAAAAATGGGTAACCTAATATTTGAAGCTCATCCATACGACGCATAACTTCAAGGTTATGCTCATACGTCTTAGCAAAACCAATACCAGGATCAAGAATAATCCGTTCATCTCTAACTCCCGCTCTTTTTACAATATCAATACTTTCTCGAAGATCTTCTTTCATATCTTCTATAATATCGCCATACTTTTTATTATCCCGATTGTGCATAAGAATTATCGGAACATCATAATGAGCAGCAACATCAGCCATACGCGGATCAGCCTTTGCTCCCCAAACATCATTAATGATATGAGCACCAGCTTTAATTGCTTTTTCAGCAGTTTCAGACTTATACGTATCAATTGATATTGGGACATCGACCTCAGCTCTTATCGCTTCAATCTTAGGAATGACTCGTTTCAATTCCTCTTCTACATCCACTTTACCTGCTCCAGGTCTTGTTGATTCACCGCCAATATCTATAATATCTGCTCCATCTAAAACCATTTGATGTGCTTGCTGTACAGCTCTTTCACAATCATTAAATCGTCCACCATCAGAGAATGAATCCGGTGTTACATTTAAGATACCCATTATCCAAGTTCTCTCCATTAAATCCATTGAGAACTTATCGAATTGTAAGATTCTATTTTTTAACATTGTCAAAAAGCCACCTCTGCTTATGTTAACTCATCTATACTCCATAGCGAATGCACATATTGTCCATACTCATTCATTAACTTAGGAACGACTTGATGATTTTGATTCTCAGAATGTTCCTCCACACTCGCTAATGAAACAATTTCTTGAATAGAATTCGTAATGAACGCTTCATCCGCATTTAATAATTCAACCTTCTCATAAAATCCTGTTTTCACTGTATATCCTAGACGATTTGCAATTTTAATAACCAACATTCGCGTAATACCATTTAAAATTCCTGTCTGAACATGGGGTGTATATATCACATCACCTTTAACCCAGAAAATATTTGAAACAATCCCCTCTGCAATATGACCGCCATCTGTTAGAAAAATACCTTCTATGTTAGGATTACTCCCTACCTCACGCTTAGCTATAATGTTATTTAAATAATGGTGTGACTTCAATCGTTCAGGTGATTCGGGTGTATTACGTATTGTTTTTAAAAACAAAGCTTTCTTAGTAGGAAAATAACCGTTATTCGGAACTTGTTTCATCATGAACATCACAGTTGGTTCTGTATAGGGATCTGTTTGTAGCCCTATAGCTCCTGTCCCTGCAGATACATTCATACGAACGTAAGCATTTTTTAATTGGTTTGATCTAAGCAGGTCATCAATGATTTGCATAACCTCTTGACGTGATATATCCCATTGTATATTCATGACTTTAAGTCCGGCTCGCAAACGATTAAGATGGTCATCCAATAGAAATGGATGACCATCATATACTCGAAACGTCTCAAATAAACCTAAACCATACATATAACCATGGTCAAACGGAGAAAT
The DNA here is from genome assembly GCF_001742425.1 of Bacillus solimangrovi. Classification (GTDB taxonomy): domain Bacteria; phylum Bacillota; class Bacilli; order Bacillales; family Bacillaceae_N; genus Bacillus_AV; species Bacillus_AV solimangrovi. The sequence continues at coordinate 42,249 of NZ_MJEH01000023.1, read as the reverse complement.
TTTCGCCTCAGATTGAGGTATTATTTCTCCGTTCAAATAGATGTTCATTCTCTCTCACCATAGCTATCAATAAAATTCTTCAATAACTGCTTTCCTAAATCTGTCATGATTGACTCTGGGTGAAATTGCACTCCCTCAATTGGTAGTGTTTTATGACGAATTCCCATTATCTCTCCTTCTTCAGTCCAAGAAGATATCTCAAAACAATCAGGCAACGTTTCTCTTTTTACAATTAATGAATGATACCGAGTAGCTGTAAATGGGTTTTCTAACCCTGCATAGACTGTTTTCCCATCATGGCTCATTTGAGATGTCTTACCATGCATTAATCGGTCTGCACGAACAACATCTCCACCAAATACTTGTGCGATAGATTGATGTCCAAGACAAACACCAAATATCGGAATCTCTCCAGCGAACTCTTTAATTGCCTCCATACTAATTCCTGCTTCATTAGGAGAACATGGACCTGGAGAAATCATCAGAAACCTCGGATTAAGTTTGCGAATTTCTTCAATCGTTACTTCATCATTTCTTCTCACGACTAACTCTTCACCAAGTTCTCCCAAATACTGAACAAGGTTATACGTAAATGAATCGTAATTATCAATCATTAAAATCATGCTCAACTCACCTCTACTCTACTTTTGTTAAAATTTCTTGTTCACTCAACTCTTTGGCTTTCCACAGTGCTTTAGCTTTCTTAAGAGATTCTTTATATTCTGCGGCTGGAATTGAATCAATAACGATTCCGGCTCCTGCTTGAACATGTGCTAGTCCACCTTTTGCAATAAGAGTTCGGATTACGATATTTAATTCCATCTCACCATCAAAACCAAACCAGCCAATCGAACCTGTATAGATTCCACGACGAACCGCTTCAAATTCTTCTATAATTTCCATCGTCCGAACTTTTGGCGCACCTGTAATTGTTCCCCCTGGAAACACCGCATCAACAATATCGTATGCATCACATTCTTGACGAAGCTCACCAACCACATTAGATACGAGGTGCATCACATGTGAGTATCGCTCTATCGTCATAAATTGATCAACTTTCACACTTCCATATTCAGAAACTTTCCCAAGGTCATTACGTTCAAGGTCAACAAGCATGACATGCTCAGCACGCTCTTTTTCATTATTGAATAACTCATTAGCAAGTGCATTATCTTCAAATTCGTTTTTTCCTCGAGAACGTGTTCCTGCAATTGGGCGAGTTGATACAATATCGCCTTGCTTTTTCACTAACAATTCTGGCGAGCCTGATACAAGCTGCATATCTTTGAAATGCAAATAACTCATGTAAGGTGACGGGTTCAACTCACGTAATTTTTCATAAATATGAAAGGGTGATGTGTGCATCGGACGTGACTCTCTCACCGATAAGTTCACTTGAAAAACGTCACCATCCGAAATATATTGCTGAACCTTTCGCACTGCATCTTCAAACTCTAATTGACCAAAAGAACGCATCGGTTCACTATCATTTTCTTTCCATTCTTGTTGTTCTTCAACATCATTATAGCTAGTTTGCCACATTTCAAGCAGAAAGGCTAATTGTTTACGTGCAACCTCTTCATCTTCTCTGTTAACGATTAACCATAATTCATTTGTATTATGGTCATAAACGGCTACATCTTCAAAAATGAGGAAATATAGATCAGGTGTATCTAAATCATCTGATGCACTTATTGGGAGTTGTTCAATATAACGAACATAGTCATAACTAATATATCCAATCGCTCCACCTTGAAAATCAGGTAATTTAGGATCGTGAGGTGTTTTATACTTCGACATCCAATCTCTCATCAGATGTAATGGATTGCCTTGTTGTGTAATCGTTTCGTCCTTTGTTAATATCGATAAATGATTACTTTTCCCTTCCAAAACCGCGATTGGGTTCAAACCAACAACACTATATTTGCCTGCTCGTCCACTTTCCAATAAGACGTGTTCTGGCTGTTCTTTTGATAAAAAACGGTATTGCTTATACCAACGTTCTTCCGTAAATGGAAGTACTTTTGCATATGTTCGGCGTTTTACGTTTGTTTGTTGCTGCATCCAATTCACACTCCATAAAGCTGTTGACCTTATTTTATACTTAAATTAGGTTTAACTTCAATTAAGGAAAACAATTTCCTATAATCACCTCATATCAAAAAAGGAAAAGAAAAAAGACAGCTCCTTTAAGAACTGTCTTAAAACCTATAGTTTTATTCTTCTTCAAACTGGTAAAGTGGAGTACTTAAATAACGCTCACCATTACTTGGTATAACAGCTAAAACTTTCTTTCCTTGACCAAGTTTTTTTGCAACCTTCAATGCAGCCGCAATCGCTGCACCTGATGATATTCCTCCAAGGATACCTTCTTCACGAGCAGCACGACGTGCAAAATTGAATGCTTCATCATTTTCAATTGTAATGACTTCATCATACACATCTGTATCCAACGTATCTGGTACAAATCCCGCTCCAATCCCTTGAATCTTATGTGGCCCAGGTTTACCACCTGAGAGAACAGGGGAATCAGTAGGCTCAACAGCAATGATCTTAATGTTTGGATAGTTTTCTTTTAACACTTCACCTGCACCGGTAATTGTACCACCTGTACCTATACCAGAAACAAATGCATCTAATTGCTCTCCCATTTGAGAAACTATTTCCTTACCAGTCGTTCTACGATGAATTTCAGGGTTCGCCTCATTTTTAAATTGCTGTGGCATAAAGTAGCCTTCTTTTTTAGACAGCTCTTCAGCTTTCGCAATTGCACCCTTCATTCCTTCGGCACCAGGAGTCAAGACTAATTCAGCGCCATAAGCACGTAATAAGTTGCGTCGTTCTAGACTCATCGTGTCAGGCATTACAAGAATAGCACGTAACCCCTTTGCAGCAGCAACCATCGCCAATCCGATTCCCGTATTGCCACTTGTAGGTTCGATAATTGTATCACCTGAAGAAAGATTACCTTTTTCGATTGCATCTTCAATCATAGCAAACGCAATTCGGTCTTTAACACTGCTACCTGGATTCATAAATTCTAGTTTCAAATAAACATCTGCATCATTCTCACTAGTTAAACGATTAAGTTTCACAATAGGTGTTTGCCCAATTAGATCAACAATTGAATTTCCAATACGCATCGTCTCACTCCTAATACCAAGTATTTTTATTGGTTTTGTACTTAATTTAGCAAGTAGTAAGAAAATTGTCAATTATTATTATTCAACTGTTGGCTCTTTAATGCTATTTTTACCCTAAAATCCCAAACACAATGTGTGAAAATTACTCTTCTATCCGTTTGACGATTGCTTCAAGATCTTCTTTTGAAAAATAATATTCCTCACGACAGAAATGACAGGATGCTTCTGCCTGACCTTCTTCATCAATCATAGCTTTTAATTCCTCACTTCCAAGGCTTACAAACGCATTTTCAATTCGTTCCCTTGAACAGTGACAATGAAATTCAACACTGTGTTTATCAATGATCTTAACATTTGCTTCACCTAATATCTCGTTCAATATTTGTTCTGGTGACAGGCCTCTTTCAATTAATTTAGAAATAGGTGGAACAGCTTCGATCCTTTTTTCAATAAATGAAATAACCTCTTCGCTAGTACCAGGCAACAGTTGAATAATAAAGCCACCTGAAGCAAGTATCGAATTATCAGGATTCACAAGCACACCTACTCCAACCGCAGATGGAACTTGTTCAGAGGATGCAAAATAATATGTGAAATCCTCCCCTAATTCACCTGAAACAATCGGTACTTGGCCGGTAAAGTGCTCTCGCATACCTAAGTCTTTGACAATAGAAAGAAAACCATTTGTCCCAACAGCACGGGCAACATCTAATTTTCCTTTATCATTTAAATCAAAGTGCACTTGTGGGTTCGTTACATAACCACGTACCTGACCTTTAGAGTTGCTATCCACAACGATGGCTCCAATCGGTCCGCCACCCTCAACTTTTACAGTAAGCTTATCTTCACCTTTTAACATAGCACCCATCATTACTCCAGCTGTCATAGAACGACCTAATGCCGCTGAAGCCGTAGGCCATGTTCCATGGCGTCTCTGTGCCTCTCCTACCGTTTCTGTTGTATCTACCGCATAAGCGCGCACTTGTCCGTTAAAAGCTAGTGCTTTAATTAAGTAATCTGACATCATGATTCACCTTCCTAGTTAGTTGTTCTGCTGATTACGGGAATATATAAGCTGTAGCCCTTTCAATGTAAGAAATGGGTCTACATGATCAATAATGCTCGTTTCCTGCGCGATTAATGTCGCTAGTCCACCAGTTGCTATTACAATTGGTTTATTCTCAGCTTGCTCTTTCATACGTGCTACAATACCTTCTACTTGTCCTACATAGCCATACAATATACCCGCTTGCATAGCGTGTACAGTATTCTTTCCGACAATACCATCTGGACGAGCAATTTCAACTCGTGGAAGTTTAGAAGCCTTTTCATACAATGCTTCTGTAGAAATATTAATACCAGGTGCAATTACACCACCCATATACTGATTTCTCTCATCAATGTAACAGTATGTAGTTGCTGTTCCGAAGTCTACAATAACAAGAGGATTACCGTACTCATGGATTCCTGCAACTGCATTTACAATTCTATCTGCACCGACTTCACGAGGATTATCCGCTTTAATGTTTAAACCGGTCTTCACACCAGGACCTACAACAATTGGATCTATACCAAAATATTTCTCACACATCCGTTCAAGCGCAAACATAATCGGAGGAACAACAGATGAGATAATAATTCCCTCTATATCTGAAAATTGAAGACCTTTATGAGCAAAAAGGTCTTTCACTGTCATCGCATATTCATCTTCTGTTTTATTTCGTCGTGTCTCCATTCTCCAATGGTATTTAAGTTCATCACCATGATAAACCCCTAACACAGTATTTGTATTCCCCACATCTAATACAAAGATCATCTCACATCACCCATATTATAAGATTTAAAATCATGTAATTTCCTTTTCTTGAACATCTTCCCCATCATAGCATAATTCTAATTAATTTATGAATTGTATGCTTTATTCATAAATGTTTACTCATTATAATTCGATAAATATACCTTGTAAAATCTAAATGAATAATTCATTAGTTTCAAAAAAAAGATGCCCTAGTTAAAGGCATCTTTTTAAAATTTTTATTCTTTAGTGTCTTCTTCCTTATCTTCTTCTGTTTCTTTCTTCTTAATGTTTACTTTCACATTATCTTGTTCAGAAGAATCATCAGAAGTAGCTATACGTTCTGGTAGTTTACCTTCTTCAAACAAACCTTTAATTTGTTCAGCATCCAGTGTCTCTACCTCTAATAACGTCTGTGCAATTAATTCGTGTTGTTCTTTATGTTCAGTCAGTATATCTTTAGCACGTTGATAACAATCTTTCACAATGCGTTGAATTTCAGTATCTATTTCATAAGCAATTGTATCACTGTAGTTTTGCTCATTATTGATATCTCGTCCTAAGAATACTTGACCTTGAGACGTACTACCAAATTGCAATGGTCCAAGTTTATCACTCATTCCAAATTCAGTAACCATTCGTCTTGCTATTCCAGTCGCTCGTTGGAAATCGTTATGTGCACCTGTACTCACTTCACCAAGTACAAGCTCCTCTGCAACACGACCTCCAAGTAGTCCTGTAATTTTATCTAGCAACTCTGGTTTTGTTTGGAAATATCGATCTTCTTTAGGAAGCATCACCGCGTACCCACCAGCTTGGCCACGAGGAACGATCGTTACCTTATGAACCATATCAGCTTCATCTAGTACCATTCCGATTACTGTATGACCCGCTTCATGGTAAGCAACAATATTACGTTCCTTCTTTGAAACCACTCGGCTCTTCTTAGCAGGTCCGGCAATTACACGATCAATTGCTTCATCAATGTCCTCCATCACTACTTGCTTTCTGTCGGCACGAGCTGCCACAAGTGCTGCTTCATTCAACAAGTTCTCCAAGTCTGCACCAGAGAATCCAGGAGTTCGCATCGCAATTGTCTTCAAATCTACGTCTTCACCAAGAGGTTTGTTTCGTGCATGAACTTTCAATACCTCTTCACGTCCATGTACATCAGGACGATTCACCGTGATTTGACGGTCAAAACGACCTGGACGTAATAAGGCAGGGTCTAGAATATCTGGTCGGTTAGTAGCCGCGATAATAATAATCCCTTCATTGGCACCAAATCCATCCATTTCAACGAGTAACTGATTTAATGTTTGTTCGCGCTCATCATGACCGCCACCTAAACCAGCACCACGCTGACGCCCTACTGCATCAATTTCATCAATGAAAATAATACAAGGTGCATTTTTCTTGGCATTTTCAAATAGGTCACGTACACGAGATGCACCGACCCCTACAAACATTTCAACAAAATCTGAACCACTAATTGTAAAGAATGGAACACCCGCTTCACCTGCTACTGCACGTGCAAGTAATGTCTTACCTGTTCCTGGAGGTCCTACTAATAGAACACCTTTAGGGATACGTGCACCGACAGCTGAGAATTTACGAGGGTCTTTTAAGAAGTCCACAACCTCAACAAGTTCTTGCTTCTCCTCATCAGCCCCTGCAACATCTTTAAAGCGTACCTTTTTCTTCTCATCATTGTATAATTTTGCCTTACTCTTACCGAAGTTCATTACACGGCTTCCACCGCCTTGAGCTTGATTGAGTAAGAAGAAGAACAGGATAAAGATAATGATGAATGGAATAATGGACGTGAAGAACGTAACCCATCCACTTGTCTCATCAGCAGGCTGCATGAGAGTATTAGATCCTGCTGCTCTCAGTAATTCATTAATTTCATCCGTAATTGGCAAATAAGTTATAAAACTTTGACCTTCTTCAGATGAAGCTAATTTACCTCGAACTTCATAAACATTTCTTTCTGGTTTAACAACGATCTCCTCAACATTATTTTGTTCCAAAGCTGCTTGGAACTCATCGTATGTTAATGTTTCGGTCTGTTGGTTTCCTCCATTAAAGAGGCTTACTACACCGACCACAACTAGAAAAATCAACAAATAAAATATTGTATTTCGGAAGATACGATTCATTTCTTGCCTCCTCCCAAGAGCGAACAAACTATTTTAAATAGTACCATAATTACATAATTTCACACAACAATTTACTATTCATAAATCTCTGGCTTCAAAACACCTACATACGGAAGATTACGATAACGTTCCGCATAGTCTAACCCATAACCTACAACAAATTCATCAGGTACTTCAAAACATACATAATCAGCTTTAATATCTACTTTTCGACCTGATGGTTTATCAAGTAATGTAACAATCTTAATTGAATTTGCTTTACGGTAACGGAAAAGCTCAACTAAGTAGCTTAACGTTAAACCACTGTCGATGATATCCTCAATTATTAATATGTCTCTTCCTTCTACAGATGTATCCAAATCTTTCAAAATTTTAACTTCACCTGAAGAAACAGTCGAGTTTCCGTAACTTGAAACATCCATAAAGTCCATTTCTAGATGAATGTCCATACGTTTTAACAAATCACCCATAAAAGGCATAGCACCCTTTAGTACGCCAATTGCCAACGGAAAACGCTCTTTATAATCCTCAGATAAAATCTTTGCTGTTTCTTTTACTTGCTTTTGAATTTCTTCTTCTGAGATGAGTACCTTTTGAATTTCATCATGCATTTTGCCTTTTCCTCCTAAATCTATTCCTTGACCTAATTTAATTAAGTTTATCATGGTGTTTTATGAAATCCCGCTGTTAATGAACGGAACGTTAACACAATTTCATCTTCTGACTTTGAAGCATTGCTTTGATACGTCTTCTTTACTGTTGGAATCCAAAGAATATGACCTGTTTGGTCAGTGACAATAGGTATGTTCTTTCGGCTTAATTTCGGGACCTTTTCATCAATAAAGATCCGACTGACCTTCTTTGTTTGTCCATTTGGGAATACTACCATCCTGTCTCCCGGTTGATATGTACGAACAATAAGAGGAGTATTGGTGAAATCATAAGATATTTTAAAATAATCATCATAATTATTATCTAACGTATTATCAAAACTTATAATTGCTTCCAATACAAATTGATCACTTTCAATTTTCCCTGGTGCATAAAGTTCGTAATTGAATGGAGCTGACGATTCAATATTGAATGTCATCATACATCTATCATATTTTCGGACGATTCGCAACTGATTTGGTAAAGTTATGTACCCAGATGGACGGTCACTTTTAATTAAGCGTAAAATTTCTTCAATATGTATGGATGAATAACGCTCAACCTTATTGTTGTAAAGATATTTTAATATTAGATGAATACCCCTCCTTTGTAAAGGAACGGGAACCATCTTAAATAGCTTAATATCCAATGTACAACTCTCTTGTGTTTGTTCAATTAATGCACTTAATACTTTTTCCCAGGCCAAAGTATTTAATAACTGTGATTCTTCGCGTATTACCTCACTCATATATTGCATATGTTCATGCACTCTGGGGTTCTCTTTCTTAAGGAATGGTAATATGTGTTTTCTATAACGATTACGCGTATACCCTTCCTTCTCATTGCTTGAATCTCTACGTGGATAGAGGTTTTCTCGTTCACAATAAGCTTCTATCTGCTGCTTCGATAGGTTTAATAAAGGGCGAATAATTACTCCTAATGAAAACGGACGTTTCACCGGAATCCCACTCATTGCATCGAGGTTTCCTCTAACTGTTCGCATTAGCATTGTTTCAATCTGATCATCACCATGATGACCTAACGCTAGCTTATTAGCACTTACACTCTCCATCACGCTTTTATAAAATGCATATCTACAATCACGAGCAGCCTGTTGAGGGTTTAATTGATGTTTTTTTTGATAAGCTGGCACATCAATACTCTCAGCAATAATATGTATACCGATTGACTTACAAAAATGTTTCACAAATGAACAATCTTCTTCTGCTTCGACACCACGAAAATTATGATTCAAATGTGCAGCAATAATTGTGAGATCCCTCTTCTTACTCATTTTCCATAAAATATGCAACAACGCTAATGAATCAGGTCCACCAGATAAACCAACAACAATTTTATCTCCATCATCAATTAATTGATGCTTAGAAATAAATGACTCAACATTTTGCTCCACCATATTTCAATCCTTTAAATTTGCATAACAAATTCTTATACATTTATTTATGCTAAGAATGTATTACCCATGCATTTTGAAATCTAACCTTTGTATTATTCATCCTACCACTTCTGTTTCTCCTTATGCAAAAAGAATACCTTTGAAAATACAAAACATCTTGAACATTTTGTTACAACTTCCTTATACCCTAAGTTACGGGCCAACCATTCATTTATAGTTTCAGCTAGATCATTTTAAAATAGACATACAAAAAATAAACAGTAAATAATAACACTGTAACAATAGCAGTCTCTAACAGCCCCTTGAATTTTCTCTTTACAACTCTAGATTGAGGTTTATTAAGAATCTGTTTATGCTGTTCTTCTCCACTATTTTCACATTGTTCCTGTGACTGCTTATAAAATGTTTGCATTAAATCTTCCTTCATCTCATGCGCATGCTTATATTTTCCTTGTAATGCACGCAATAAAACAGGGCGAATTTTAGCTAACACTCTGTGACTATTTATATATTCGTCTAACTGCTTAATTCCTCTTCCATCCTTCTTAAACTGCCTCCCTTTGGCTAGTTCAATACAAATAATAGCTACTGCAAATAAGTCATAAGAAGGTTCTGCCTTTCTCGTACCTAAACCCCAATACCCCCTATCATAGAATTCTGTATACTCCTTAATTGCCCTTCCTAATATCGTCGTACCCCCGACATCTAACCAACGTATTTTAGGTGGAGGACCTGTTATGAGTAAATTATCAGGCTTCAAATCACCAAATACCCAGCCTGCTTTATGTAATTCACTCAAATCGGTAAGTAACTGAGAAAGGAACACGAAAATCCAGCTCTCACCTTTTTTTTGCACAAAATTTACTGTCCTTTCTCCTTTCAAATACTCCATTGCATAGAATGATATCGATTGTTTATTATCTCTAACCCAATCATCTACATCAAGCAAAGAAGGTCCAAGAGCGGGACCCTGGACCTTAGAAAGAGATTTGAGCACATTCACTTCAGAAGTAATTGCCATACTATCCTCACTTATTTTAACTGCAACTAACTGTCGATCTGACTGCGCTAAATAGACAACCCCTGTCGCTCCCTTACCGAGCTGTCTTATTATTTGATAACAATTATGATGCCACTTTCCTTGTATAACTGTTCCTGGTTGTATATTAATGTCCTGACTCTTCGAAGTATGCATCATCACGTGAAATCAAACTCCTCAATGAACGTTTTCTCTTAAAATGGCCCATTGCAGCTTGTATAGCTGGTCCAGTTGGTGTAATTCCGCCTGTAGCAAGCTTTGGAAAGATGGATGAGATAGATTCCATTTGAGGCGTCCAATCTAGAATTTTATCTACCTCTTGCTTCTTCCCAGGAAATGCAAACACCGAAAATTGATTATCACCGATACGAGCATTAAGACTAATTGATAGATCCAATAGTGCTTCCTTTACAGTCGGAAGTTTATCACGCATACTCGCACTCGTATCTACGAGAATAAGAACTTCTAGACTCATCGTTTCCCCTAATTCATCGACAACTTCCATCACTTCACCACGTTTTTCTGGTGAGAGTTCCTCCATTGATGTTTGTTTGCCTAAAATTTGTTTCAATTCATTATTAACTATTCCATGTAACGTTTGAGTCATCGCTTTTCTCGTTACCATTTGAACAGTTTGAGAAAGCATTTGCGCGTAAACAATTTGACTAATACCACCTCCACTTAACGCAATATTTTCAATCTCTCGCTTTCCTTGTTCACTTACATCATCATTTTGAATAACACCAATTACATTAATGGTAATACCTTGTTCCTTCGCTAACGCTGCCATCGCTACTGGATCTTCTCCCTGATTTGAACAGCCATCTGTTATAAGTAGCACTTGTTTTAACGTACCCTTTTTCATCGTATTCCCTCCTTCTGAACGAATATAAATGAAGACTTTTTTCATTCTGTAAAATAACATCGTCTAGGTAGTACCATCATCGTCAGAAGTATTTGGAAATATACATTCCTTTAAAAAAGCACAAAGTGTCCACCCACCAGTGGCAAACATTAGCCAAATGAGAGATAATATCCCCTTTACTTAACTTATGACCTCAAGTCAATGAGCTTGCAGCTAGAAATCGCTGAACATTTTCCTTTCAAGAAAAAGGGTAAAAGACAACTACCATCACTAAATTGTTCTTTTTACAAGGCCTTACCATAATAAGTTGGTATAGGAGCCCATTTTGGAGTATTGTGCTCAATCCTCGCTACAACAACCGTCATGTCATCTATTATTTGTCCACTCGTACGAACAACCTCCTCCAATATTAAATCTGCAACCTCTTGCGGGTTCTTTGTCTCAATCTCACGAATCTTTCGTTTCATCCAAACATCATAGTTCTCCACATCACGTGGCCCTTCAAAAATACCATCACTCATCATAATTAATAAATCACCAGCCTTAAGCTGTTCGTTAACTACATCCACCTCCACATCTTCAATAATTCCAATTGGTAAGTTACCAGCTTCTACTTTTTTCACTTTGCCTCCTCTCTTAATAAAACTTGGTGAAGAACCAATTTTAAGAAACTTCGCTTGTGCATCTTGTAAATCAATCATCGCTAAATCCAAAGTTGAAAAAATTTCATCTGTTGTTCGAAGTGAAAGAACTGAATTAATGGATTTAATGGCTACATGCTCATCTATACCAGATTGTAAGATCTTCTGTAAGAGCTTCAACGTTTCATTACTCTCTATATGAGCACGTTCCCCATTACCCATTCCATCACTAATCGCCAAAGCGTACTTGCCACTTCCAATCTCAACTACAGAGTAGCTATCACCTGATACAAACGCTCCTCCTTTCGCAGCTGTGGCTACACCTGTATCTACGACAAAAGCCTTAGCAGACGTAAATGAAACATGACAGTAACCATTTGGATAAGATGCACATTCCTCCTTCTTCACAACAATCGTCTCATCCATAATATCTGAGAGCATCGGCGCAATCACTTTCTCACACTCTCCACTTCCATTGCAGTAAGGGATACTCATTTCAATATCAATATTTCCTTTGTTCAAACCAAATATCTCAACGTGTCCAATTTCGATCCCCATCTTTTCTAAAGAACTTAAAATCTCTTCCTCTTGTACTTGAAGGTTAGCACGCTCCTTTTGAATTTCTTTTGCAAAGTCTCCCATTACCTGTGAAACGCCTAATAATTGCTCTGCCACAAGACGTCGACTTTCTTTTACTTGTTGTTTTAATTTTTTATTTGCTTGATAATAGGACAACTGCTGATAAATGGTATCTACAACCTTCTTTGAATTTTTGCAATGCTTCTCCCAGCTATACTCTAAGTTATTACTAATCCTACCTCCATTCGATTCAGTTTCTTGCATAATCTGCAACATATAATCATATGTTTTTTCGAAATTATCATTCCAGCATGAGCTTTTTCGAAAACAACTTTGACACGTCTTTTCGGTTACGTCACTTAAAAAATAGTCAATCTCCTTCATTTCGTCCTTTTCTTCTTGTATTAACCCTTGTTGTTGGAAACTATTCGAAAGAGTGTGGAAAAGCGTAGAAAATTGTTCCACTCTATTTGCAGTTGAATCACGAATTTTCCTTAAATACTGTTGTTGCTCTTTCCGATATTCTTCAGTTCCTGGGATGTAACGTTCTACTTGAGTGAATAAATAATGTGGTGTAAATAAGAAGAGGGTGAATGAAACCATTGTCTCTAATATTGTTGGCATAAATGCATAAAAATTCTCTCCATAAAGACCGATGAGCAATGTCCCAACGAGAAGACCTGAGCTTACTCCCAGTTTACCGCCATCTTTTAATAAGCCACCAAGTAAACCTGAAAAAGCAAGCAAACTCATTTGATACAAGCTTGATACATCTGCAAGGCTTAAAATAAGACCGATAACAACTCCAACTGTCGAACCAATCGCCGCTCCACCTGCAAATGCAAAAACCACCACTAAGTACCTTGAAAAGATATGTTCAATCGATAGATCATAAATCGACCAACCGATTGTGCCTGTCAGCACTGAAGCACACAAAATCATAAGACATACCATTTCTTCATGTTTCAGTGCTTTATTTCTTTTTTGTGGTGATAAAAGTGGAACTCCCTGAATAAAAATCATTGTAAGGATAAGTCCTAATCCAGCTTCAACGGCGGCCATCATGTAATCATAGTTCGTAATTGCACCAGCCACTGCATATGTATAACCTAACCTAGCAGAAATAGATGCGAGAAGAACTGTAATTGGAACTGATTTCAAAACGTCATAACTAAATCGCGTAATAATTGCGTGAAAGATGAAAAACATAAGGAAAGATGCTGTTATATACACTGAATGCATCCATGTTTGTGATAACGAGCCGATAATTACAGCCAATGCTGCCCAACCTGATTTTTCACGCTTCATCATTAATACGGCGGCGAAAAAAGGAAGAGCAAATGGTGATAGTTGATTTAAAATGATAGCTCGTCCTAGTAAAAAACCAACACATAGAAGAAGGAAATCGGAACTGAACAAATACTTCTCCACATTCGACCTTATTTTCCCCGACCATTCGAACTTAGAAACTTGTACATTAGGAAGAACTTCCAAACCTTTATCAATTTTTTGCATCACCGGTACACCACCTGTAATTTTTTATTATCCCCATTTAATCACACAATTTCTTAAGATTTTGTCAAAATAACAGGTGCTATTTTATAAATCGTTCGACTCCTTTCTAACTAACCTGCCAAAAATAATTCATTCTGAAAGCAAACTCCTCGATATCAGCTTTGAATTATTAGAATATTCCGCATTCTGATAGAAGATTTGTTGAAACTTGGTTTTATTTCTTTTTCATAAGTAAATACAACCTCTAAGTTAGTCGAAATTATTCATATCTACTAAGGCATTAAATTATTATCAAACTAACGTATATTTCATGATTGTCACTATTCTAATCACTCTCTAGTCAACACTAGGAATGTTTACATGTTATTCTTTGTATTTTTACGAAACAAAAAAAGCGAATGTACAATGTACAATCGCTTTTTCAATGACCCGTACGGGATTCGAACCCGTGTTACCGCCGTGAAAGGGCGGTGTCTTAACCGCTTGACCAACGGGCCTATATTCTTTTTGGTAGCGGCAGAGGGGATCGAACCCCCGACCTCACGGGTATGAACCGTACGCTCTAGCCAGCTGAGCTACACCGCCATAAGTATTAAAATCAATCATTAAATGATTGGCACAAAGAGTATAATAATCAACTATCGATATATTGTCAAGAGTACTACTAATATAAAAAAATAAAAGCACCTTCTATTGAAGGTGCTTCTCTCCTATTTCGAACCTGCTCTATAACATATGCTTATCGCAAACTAGCTCAAAGTCATGTCTACTCTTATACCAGTAAAGGAAAATAAACAGCATTTTCCGATTAGGTTTTAAAAATAAGCAGCAAGCTTTTTATCCTCTTTTTGCACCTCGTCCACCGCGTTTTGACTCGGTATTACGTTTTAGTGAAGATAGACGGTCCTCGCTGTCCTTTAAGAATCGCGACATTTTTGACTCAAAATCATCCTTACGAGGCGGTGCACCTTTACCACCACGTGGGCGGGCTGGACGTCCACTTGGTTTAGACGGTCTAACTGGACGAGCTGGTCGTTCTGAACGCTCTGGACGCTCTGGGCGATCCTTTGCCTTCTTGATTGACAACCCTATTTTACCATCTTTTTCAACATTGATAACTTTTACTAGAACTTCATCGCCTACATTAAGGAATTCGTTAATATCTTTAACATAGTTATCATCTACTTCACTAATGTGCACAAGTCCTGTTGAGCCTCCCGGCAACTCGACAAACGCTCCGAATTTAGTGATTCCAGTGACCTTACCCTGTAACTTGCTGCCTACTTCAATTGACATAAAAGAAATGCTCCTCCTTGATTAATTAGAAAAATGAATTTAACTTTATTATACCTAACTCAAATTTAAAGTGTCAATAAGACGGGGAGTCATCAGAAAATTGGAAGATAACTTCTCCTTCTTCGGAAAAAAAATAATCTCTTCTCGCTAGTTTCTTTATATAGTCTACATCATTGAGTTTTGTAATTTCTTCTTTTAAACTCACTTCTTCCTTCTGTAACAACGCAAGCTTCTTTTCTAAATTCTCTTTTTCCAATTCCTTTTTCCCAATTGCTTTCGATTGTGTCATAAATGTTACAGTCATCATCACCGTAACAACTAAAACAAAAGCAGCAAACATAATAAGCCGGCGCTTAAGCATCTTTGTTCGAATACGTTTTACTTCTTGTTTGCGGTCATGTTGTACAGTATACGATGAACGTATCTTCGTAATATTGCGCTTCGGTCCTGTCTGCACTGGTACTTCCCTCCTAAGGACGTATCCTTGCGATCCATTTATGTAACTTATTCTTCAATCTTACTACATTCCCTGCTCCAGCTCTGATAAACTTTTTGACTTTTATCGGTAAAATACGCCAGATAATTTTGCCAATGAGTCGAAATGGGAAGAAAATAACAGACAACACAATTAATATTATTTTCCAAACGAAACGGATCATAAAGAACACTATAGTAATCATTAAACCCCATATTATTATAATCGGCTTAATAAGCAATATTTGTATGACCCTTTTTAAAAAGTGAAACAATGCCTTACATATAATAATAAGCCTCTCAAGTAATGCCCTATAAATACGCTGAAACAATGCTTGATAGCTAGAAAATCCACAAAGGATTGCTATAAAAATATAAAACCTCAATTGACCGTGGTTCACATGTAAGAGCATGTAAAAAATGATTAAGGCCTGTACAACCCAAAAAAGAATATCAAACAGAAAAACAAGCCAAGCTTCTCGCTTGTCTCGATTAAAAAAACGGCGGTATGTATCAAGGATTAAACCTAGCCAAATACCCGCCGCTATCATAAGAAGCATCGTTTGAAACTGAACTGATAAACTCATCGAAATAACTTGCTAAAGAAACCTTTAGCTTTCTCCGATTGTTGGTCATTTAAATAATTCATTTCAAAGACACGACCCTTAATCGAAACAATTCCCTTTTCTGAATCAAGATTCTTCATCTGTAGATTTTCTCCTCTTATCGAAAGGAAACCCATCACTGTTTCGATTAGAAACTCTTCATCATCAAAACTCTCAACAACTTTAACACCTGTAATCTCAAGTGTGCGTCTACCTTTCATAACAATATCATGTTGGGCAGCTGTTTGAGTTTGTTGCGAAGGATCATAATATCGTTCCATCTTGTCCCTCCTCATATGCATACACAAAGGTATCTACAATCGTTTATACCTCAATGTATATGTTGATAAGAGAAAAATAGAACAAGCCTAACCTTAAAAGTTATAACTAGTTTAGTGTGATTCTGTTAAACGTTCTTCCTTAACAATAGAATACATCGATGCTGCATCCTCTTTCTTCGTTGATTCTTTCAACTCTTCTACTTTAACTGTAACAACTTTTTGTCCGAAACGAATTTTCAGTTCATCTCCAACCTTAACTTTCACACTCGCCTTCGCTTCAACACCATTAATTGTAATTCTTCCTTGATCCGCTACTTCTTTTGCTAATGTACGCCTCTTAATTAAACGTGATACCTTTAAAAATTTATCTAAACGCATCTCTCTCACTCTCCTTTTAAGTCGCTCATTACTGTTCTTTATTTAAAAAGAACTTTTTTGCCTCTTCCCAAATCTCATCCATCTCTTCAAGACTTAATTGCGCCCATGTTAACTCGCGTTCATTAACCACTCGCTCTATATATTCGAATCTCTGTTGGAACTTTCGGTTAGTTGCACGCAACGCCTCTTCAGGATCAATCTTATAAAAACGGGCAATGTTAACAAGGGCAAAAATAATATCACCAAACTCTCCCTCAACCTCGCCTGCATTACCTGTATGTACAGCTTCTTTAAATTCTGAAAGCTCTTCCTCAACTTTCTCCCATATAGGTGTAACTTCCTTCCAATCAAAACCTACTTTTGCTGCTTTTTTTTGAAGTTCATATGCCCTGTATAAACTCGGAAGGTGTGAAGGAATGCCGCTTAACAGTGATTGTTGCTCATTCTTAGCATGCTCACTCTTTTTAATTTGTTCCCAGTTACTCACAACCTCATCAGCATCTGCTACACTCATGTCACCGAACACATGTGGATGACGTCGAATCATCTTATCTGTTAAATGATAAATAACATCATGAATCGAGAAGTATCCTTCATCTTCTCCTATTTGCGCATGTAGCATTACCTGAAGTAATACATCTCCCAACTCTTCAGCTAAAGAGTCATCATCCTTCTCATCAATCGCATCTAGCACTTCATAAGTTTCTTCAACAAGATATTTCTTTAATGATTCGTGCGTTTGCTTTCTGTCCCATGGACATCCATCTGGGCCACGTAATATTGAGATAACTTCTTTCAACGTAGAGAATTCATGATAAAGTAACGTCTCATCTGTAACAGGTGGTACATAAACACTCGTTAAGTTGTTTATCGTTGTTTCCCTGTCTAATTCAAACAACGGGACTTTTTTTATTATTTCATTCTCGGTACCGGCCGCAGTCGCTATTATAACTTCATAATCATCAGGTAATTTCTCCATAAGTGTCAATTTCACATTTGAAGCTGTTAATGCATCATACACTTGGCAAATAATAAGATGCTGTTTCAATTGCAATTGATTCGATGAAAGATCTGTTGCATCTACCATTTGAAAACCTTCAATTGGATCAATTCTTAATGATGTAAACATCGCATCTAAGAAGCTTTGCCCTCCTACAATTCGTATCATTATCTCCCCAGCTTGTTCTCTTTCTAATAAAAGTTGTACCGTCTTTTCTGCCGTAAGTGGGTGACCAGGCACTGCATATACAATCTCTTTATGTTTTGATTCGCTTATAAGCACCTGTATAATCTCAGCATAAACATCTTCAAACTGGTCATATTTTTCATATATATGATCAAATGAAGTTAGTTTTACACCTTCAGCCTCAATTTCTTGTACCGCAGGATGGTCTATTGTCCTTACAAAAAGATGAGATGCTTGTTTCAAACACCGATAAATACCAATTGACATATTCTCTAATTCGCCAAACCCAAGTCCTATAACCACAATATTATTCTTCATGCCGTTCCCGTCCTTCATTAACTAGTACTTACTTAATTAATAACCTATAAAGTTTGAAACTTTTAAATAATTTTTTATAACTATATTACTTCCATTTATTCTCCTAGTTACATTCAATTAAACATGCAATATTTTCAATAGAGTTATTTTCTTTTCCCAAGAAATAATATGAATTTTTCTCCAAACGGAAGATTCAATAATTCATCAATCGAGAAATAACCTCTCTTTACTAGAGTTCTCCCAAATACGATAACTCCAATCATCACAGTAGTTATTGTTTCTATCCCTGCAAACAAGCGGGAGCCATTCATTACTCCAAACATTTGATCTATGATAAATTGATACACTAAAATTATGAAAATCATATAAAATAAAGAAACAACTAATGATTGCGAAATAAATATTTCACGCAAGTGTACCCCACTTCTTGTCTCGACTTGACGCACCAATAAGGCACAAGTAACCATAGTTGATAAAACTGTTACGATTGCAGCACCATTAATCGCAAACAAATGAACGAAGAGTGGATTTAATACTACTTTTATAGCACATCCAATTGCAATGCTGCGAGCAGGTGTCCAATAGTCACCGTAACCTTGTAACACAGCTACACTCGTTAATACAATTGAATAGAAAAAGATAGATGATCCTGCAATTGCAAGAGTAAATGAACCATCTGATGTTTCATAAAGCATTTGGTTAGCAGGTACAATAACTAGAGCGAGACCAATACTTGCTGCACTTCCAATTGCTACACATACACGATACGCTAAAGTAATATATTTTTTGGTCTCATTATACTTCCTTTTTTTTACTGTTTGCGTAATTAGCGGGACAGATGTTAACGAAAGTGAAACAGCCAATGTTGCCCCCAATTGAACAAATGGATGACTTCGATCGTAAACTCCTTTTAAAACTTGGGCAGCTTCAAGTTCAAAACCCTTACTCATTAAGCTATTTAGAACCGTCATAGCATCAATAAACTGTAGCGAAACAATAAATAAACTACTTATACAAATGAGAAGACCATGTTTGAATAATCTATAAACTACAGGTTTGATAAGCCTTCTCACATACTTGCTATCTAGCTTTATAGAATCGAACTTTCCATGTAAAAAAAACAACAGGACTATTACAGCAGTCAAGGCCCCCAATACAGAGCTTAAAGCTGCGGCAGCTCCCGTCTCATACACATTATATCCATGTGCTAAAAGAAAAATAGCAAACCCTAATATTCCGAAAACCCTTACTAACTGCTCCACTATTTGAGATATTGCAGTTGGAGTCATCCATTGATCAGCTTGAAAATAACCTCTTAATGTAGACAAAAAAGGTACAACTAAAAAAGAAAAAGAAGATGCTTTCAATGGCAATACTAATGCTTCATCACCCATAACCTTTGCAATGGTACTAGCTCCAAAATAAGTAACTATAAATAAGCCAGTTGCCACTAAAGTAAGAGCACTTAATGAAATCAATAATGTACTCTGACGCTTACTTCTATTTCTTTCCCCTGTTAACATTTGAGAAAGTACAACTGGAAAACCATATGTAGAAAGTATAAATGCCGCACTATAAATGGGATATACTTGCTGATATATATAAAAGCCAATATCTCCAGCGATATTTTGATATGGAATTCGGTACACAGCACTTAATATTTTAATAAATAATGCTGTAACTGTTAGCAGCCATGCACCTTTCCAAATACGCTTATGTTCTTGGAAGCTACGATTCAAATTACTCTTCCTTCCACTCCCTTAATTGTTACAATTCCCATTATATCACAAGCCATCAATCACTCCATTAACCATTATGTTTAAGAAAACACTAAACTAAAACCAAATAAAAAAGACGGGTGATTAAGCCGTCTTTTTCGTTTTATTAATGTTCCATTTGGCGTGCAAGAAAACTAGCAGCTGTTTCCGCCGCTTTTTCCTCTACTTCACTAACCGTCTTACCTTCTTTTGAGAAAATGGTTACTGAGCCTATTGGGTCTCCACTAGCTACAATTGGACATATTACGTAAGAAGATATTGTTTCTTCAACACCATCTACAAGCTCAAATGACTGTTCTGATGATTCCATTACAGTAGAACGGTCATTCATTACTTGTTCGATCTTCTCTCCTACACTCCGATTAATGAACTCTTTTTTCGAGCCTCCGGCAACGGTAATATAAGTATCTCTGTCACTAATTAAGATTGTTAGTCCAAGGCTTTCATTAAGAGCTTCAGCGTACTCTACTGCAAAATTACCTAATTCATTTATTGGAGAATATTTTTTCAAAATAACTTCTCCATCACGATCTACGAATATTTCTAATGGGTCACCTTCGCGGATTCGCAAAGTTCTACGAATTTCTTTTGGGATAACAACCCTTCCTAAATCATCAATTCGACGAACGATACCTGTTGCTTTCATTCTTAAGATGCCTCACTTTCATCTCATGATTGTAAAAACTGGTGACTAGGAGAGAACATGTCCTTGAGAAGAATAAATCACCATTTTCTTACCTCTAGTATCCGTAACGTCAGCACATATATACACGTTAAAAACTATATTCCTCTATTTAATTTAAGTTAATTTATTCCTTTTTATAAATTTTCTACCTATTCTTTCATTTCTGGTAGCTTCTCTAACAGTTCCGTTGCGAGTTCTAAACGTTCTTCTTCTGTACCATACTTTCCATCAATCACAATCTTTAATCGTTCTTCATCAGTACCTAACCTAAATGCACGGCGATATTGGTTCGTATATGCAAATAGCTTAGATCCATCAATATTTTTACTTTTTTCTTTCACAACAAAAATAATTATATCTTTATTTTTAACTGTAATGCTCTCAACAAATGCTTTTTTAGCAAGTACTCTCAAATAAGCAACTCTGAATAAATCTTCTACTTCTTTCGGATACTGTCCAAATCTATCCTTTAGTTCTTTTTTCAAGTCATTGATTTCGTCGATGGTATCAACTGAACGGAACATTTTATACATATCAATCTTTTGCTTGCTGTCTGGTATGTATTCTTCAGGAATATAAGCATCAATTGGAATACTTATTTCAACATCAGTCGTCTTATTCTCTGTGTTTGTACCTTTTCGCTCCTCTATAGCATCTTGTAGCATTTGAGAATACATATTAAATCCAACTGAATCAATAAAACCATGTTGTTGAGCACCCAACAAATTACCTGCACCGCGAATCGTTAAATCTCGCATAGCTATTTTAAACCCTGAGCCTAACTCAGTAAATTCTTTAATTGCTTGTAGACGTTTCTCTGCTTCTTCTTTTAAAATTTTATCTTTTTTGTACGTAAAATAAGCATATGCGATTCGATTTGACCGACCCACACGTCCTCTTAATTGATACAATTGTGAAAGACCCATTCGATCTGCATTATGAACAATTAGCGTATTTACATTAGGAATATCTACACCTGTTTCAATAATTGTCGTACTAACAAGTACATCATATTCTCCCTCAAGGAACCCTAGTATAATCGCTTCTAATTCACTCTCATTCATTTGACCATGTGCAAATGTAACTCGCGCATCTGGTACAAGCATTTGAATTTCTTGGGCTTTCCTTTCAATATCCTCAACATGATTATAGAGAAAATACACTTGTCCTTCTCTCGCTAATTCACGTTCAATAGCTTCTCTTACTAATGCGCCATTGTATTCGACAACATAAGTTTGAATTGGAAAACGATTTGCTGGAGGTGTTTCTAAAACAGATAGATCACGAACACCTAACATCGACATATGCAATGTTCTCGGTATCGGTGTTGCTGTTAATGTTAGAACATCAACATTTGCTTTCATTCGTTTAATCTTCTCTTTATGTGTAACCCCAAATCGTTGTTCTTCATCGATAACTAACAGCCCTAAATCATGAAATTCAATATCCTTAGAAAGTATTCGGTGAGTACCTACTACAATATCAACTTTACCTGCTTTCAATCCTGTTAACGTTTCCTTTTGTTGTTTACGAGTTCGGAAACGACTGAGTAAGCCTACCTCTATTGGGAAATTACGAAATCGATCCATCATCGTTTCATAGTGCTGTTGTGCCAATATTGTTGTCGGAACAAGAATTGCTACCTGCTTCCCATTAGCAATCGCCTTAAATGCAGCTCTTAATGCTACTTCAGTCTTTCCATATCCTACATCACCACATAAAAGTCGATCCATTGGTCTTTCGCGTTCCATGTCAGCTTTTATCTCAGATATAGTACGCAGCTGATCTTCTGTTTCTTCATAAGGAAATGCAGCTTCAAATTCTTGCTGCATATCACTATCAGGTGAAAATGCATAACCTTTTGATGCCTCTCGTTTTGCATACAACTTAATTAAGTCATCAGCAATATCTTGAACAGAAGATTGAACTTTGTTTTTCACTTTCTTCCATTCATTCCCACCCATTTTGTATACTTTTGGCTCTTTTCCTTCTGAACCTACATATTTTTGCACTTGGTCAATTTGTTCAACTGGTACGTAAAGTTTATCGTTTCCAGAATAGTGGATGTTCAAATAATCTTTGTGTATACCGTTAATCTCTAATGTTTCAATCCCTAGATACTTCCCGATTCCATGATTGATATGGACAACATAATCACCGACTTTTAATTCTGAGTAACTTTTTATCCGTTCAGCGTTAGACATTTTTTGCTTACGTCGACGACGTTTGGCTTTTTGTTTAAAAAGCTCTTCTTCGGTAATCACGATTAATTGTTGGGACGCAAGCTCAAATCCACTATTTAATGCACCGATAACGATTTGAACCATACTTGGCATGAGCACCTTATTATCATGAAGTAATGTTGCCTCTATCCCGTAATCGTCTAAAACACCCTTTACTTTTTCAGCACGTTGATTGTTTGCAGCCAGAACGACTACAGCATTATTCGATGCTTTCCATCTGGATACCTCACTTTTAAGTAAATCCATTTGTCCATGGAAGTCTTGCATTGATTTACAAGTAATATTTACAATATTTTGTGGGTTTGTATGTGGAACATGACGTAAAAATAACGACAAATAGACTGAAGGTCTGCTCAGACTTTGCATCATTTCAGTTATTGAATGTGATAAACGAAGGTCAGTTAGTATCTCACCCTTTTCTAATAATGCTGTGTGCCATTCTGCTTCTTCATTTTCCAAACGAGATGCCATCTCATCTACTCTGCTCATTTCATCAAATATCAATAATCCATTATCGGGTAAATAATCTATTAAGCTTGCAGGCGTTTCGTACAAAAGTGACATATATTTATAGATTTCGTCAAATGCATGTTTTTGCTTAAGCTGCTCTATTTCATATGTTATATTTTCATTGAGTAACCCTTGTAATTGCTTATTTTTTATTTTATTGAGTGAAGTAGTTAAGCCACTTTGTAAGTTCGTAATTCCTCTCGCATATGCTTCATCATCAAGTAAAATCTCTGATGCTGGACCAATAGAGATAGCGCTTACAGTATCCTTTGAGCGTTGGTCTTCAACGTTGAAGTAACGAATCGATTCTATCTCCGTATCAAACAGCTCAATCCTGACCGGCATATCTTCAGTAAGCGGAAAAATATCTAATATCCCCCCTCTTAAACTAAAATCGCCTGGAACTGATATCATGTCATTCCGTTTATAACCATATTTAATTAGAACAGCAAGAATATCATCTAGCTCAATCTCCATGTTAACTTCAAAATGCAACTGTCCTTTTCGCCACATTGATACATTTGGTAAAAAACGCCGAAGACCTGCAACAGGTGTAATTACAATTCCATTACTTTGCTGACTCCAATAATTTAATGCTTCAATTCGCTGTCCTTTTAACTCAGGGCTTGCAACTGCAATTTCTGAAGCAATTAAATCATTTGCTGGATAAAGATAAACTTCATTCTCATTTACCAGTTCAACTAAATCATCATAAATCTTCTGTGCTTGATAAAGGTTATGAGTAATGATTAATTGTGGTCGACCTGTTTCTTGATAAAGAGAGGCGATAAATACCGATCGAGCTGATCCTGATAATCCAGTTATTAGTTGTTCTTGCAAACCTTCTAACAACCCATTTGACACCGAACGTATTTCACTACTATCTATAAATTGCTTTAATAAACCTCTCAACACATTCCCTCCCTTTAAAAACGAAAATAATAGTATATATTTTTAGAATCGTTGTCTCGGAAATATAAACAGAAAAATGCTTTGGCTCATCTACCAAAGCGTTTTTCAATCATTCTCTTGTTTATTATTCTGGTTCAATTAAGAAAATCCCCTGTTCAAATTAATGAATAAATGATTTCAATTGATGGTAATCTGGATTTTGATTAAGCGTAGCTTCACAATGCTCACATATAGACTTAACCTTAATATCACCATTTTCTGAATGTGTGACCATCTCTTGTCGTTCAGAATCTGATAATTGATGAAAACCGAGACGTTCTAATGACACATTCTGTTCATTAATTTCTCCAATTTTATAGCCACAATGCCTGCAAAAATATAACACTGCCATAGAAATCCTCCTCTTCAATCACATTATTCTCATTATGTACATTGAAAAGGATTTCTATTCTAACCTTTACTAGTTATATTTATTCATAACATCAATAAACGGCATCTCTAACCATGCTTGACAAGCATTAGAAGCATGTTCGACAGCATCATTAATTTTCAGTGTTTCTTCTTCGTTAAATTGACCAAGTACATAATCAACTACAGGTATTGGTGCAACAGGACGTCCAATCCCTAAACGAATTCGTTTAAACTCTGTTGAACCCGTATGTTGTTTAATTGATTTCAAACCATTATGACCACCAGTACCTCCTTTGACACGAAGACGTACCTTTCCTGTTGGCAAATCTAAATCATCATATATTACCATTAAATCGTCTAAATCAATATTAAGGTAATTCATCATCGGAACGATTGATTCACCTGATAAGTTCATATATGTAAGTGGTTTTAAAAGTATAACCTTCTCTCCATTCACCACTCCATCACCATAGACACCATTAAACTTGGATTTTGTAAGTGAGATGTTCAACTGATTTGCCAGTTCATCAATTGCAATGAATCCAGCATTATGTCTAGTCCTTTCATACTTTTTACCTGGATTACCCAATCCAACTATTAATTTCACTCCTTAAACCCCTCTCTGGAAACCGCTGTGTATCCACCTATTATAATCTAATTTACATAGTAAGAAAAAGCGTAACCGACTGACCGGCTACGCCCTTCTCATGTGCTCATCTTTATTATTCATCACCATTGTCTGTTGGCGTTCCTTGTGTGCTCTCTGCATTTTCAGCACTTGATTGAGTTTCACCACTATCTTCGACTTCCTCTGAAGTTGGAGGTACAATTGTGATAACTGTTGTATTCTCATCATCTAAAATCTCATATTGACGACCCGTTTTTAAGTCCTTTACTTCAACGGTATCACCAATTTCTAAATCTGAAACGTCAATATCAATCGACTCTGGAATATCAGTAGGAAGAGCCCTAACATGTAATTGATGGTATGGTTGGTCTAGCACACCACCTTCTTTTACACCCTTTGCTTCGCCGATAATATGTACGTTCACTTCAACATCAATTTTAGAAGACATATCAACAATAAAGAAATCAGCATGTAACACTTCATTTTTTATTGGATCCATTTGGATATCATGAAGCATCACAGCCTCTTTCTCGTTTCCCTCAATATTTAATTCGATAATGCCGTTACGCCCTACATCTTTAATGGTTTTAGTAAACTCTACAGTTTCAACAGCAATTGCTTTAGACTGTTTATTAGCTCCGTATACAACAGCTGGAAACCCACCCGATTTACGTATTTTTGTCGTATTTGAATGTTTTAAGTCTGCGCGTACTTTTGCCTTCAGTGCATTAGACAAGTCAATCACCTTCCTAATTGGATATGTGTCTTATCTAGTTATGCCCTAAAAAGTGTGAAAAACAAACATCAATTCATTATAAATACAACTTAACTATTCAATTCATGAATATATAACACCGTAGTATATTGAAACACTACTTATATCATTCACTTATTAATAATCACATACGAATAAATAGGTCGTCTCTTTTATCAATCAAATAAAGTACTAACAGATTGCTCTTCATGCACACGAATTATTGCTTCGCTCATAAGTGAGGCTACAGATAATTGTGTTAACTTATCAATGTGCTTTTCAGCAGGCATAGCAATTGAATTAGTTACAACAAGCTCTTTTATTTTCGAATTCTGAATACGATCAAGTGCCGGACCAGATAGTACTGGGTGAGAACAACAAGCATACACTTCCTTAGCACCATTCTCTACAAGAGCATTAGCTGCTAATGTAATCGTACCAGCTGTATCAATAATATCATCGATTAAAATAGCAGTTTTCCCTTCAATATTACCTACTATATTCATAACTTCAGCAACATTTGGTCGTGGGCGACGCTTATCGATAATAGCAATTGGTGCTTTTAGACGATCCGCCATTTTTCTAGCTCGAGTAACTCCACCATGATCTGGTGAAACAACAACGATATCATCAAAGTTCTTCTTCTCAAAGTACTCTGTTAAAATAGGTACTCCTACAAGATGATCAATTGGAATATCGAAGAAGCCTTGAATTTGAGGTGCATGTAGATCCAATGAGATTACACGTGTAGCACCAGCAGTTTCAATTAAGTTAGCAACCAGTTTCGCAGTAATTGGCTCACGTGAACGCGCTTTGCGATCTTGACGTGCATAACCATAATAAGGAATGACAACGTTAATTGTTTTTGCAGAAGCACGCTTCAATGCGTCTACCATAATAAGAAGTTCCATCAGATGTTGATTTACAGGATTACTTGTTGATTGAATTACATATACATCACAACCACGAATACTTTCTTCAATATTAATCTGTACTTCCCCATCACTAAAACGAGAAACTGTACATTTCCCCATTTCAATACCAATTTTCTCAACGATTTCTTCTGCTAGACCAGGATTCGAATTAAGAGAAAAGACTTTCAAACTTCCATCAGGATATTGTTTTGGCATGGATAGAACCTCCGTTATTATTATTTATCGCGAGTTAAGCGTGCAGTATAACCTTCTTTATTTGTTTGACGACTACGAGCGATTGCTAACGCTTCACCTGGTACATTTTCAGTTATAGTAGACCCAGCAGCTACGTAAGCACCTTTACCTATTGTTACAGGAGCGACTAAATTCGAATTACATCCAATAAACGCTCCATCTTCTACCTTAGTAAGATGTTTATTTCGACCATCGTAATTTACAGTAATAGTCCCACATCCTATATTTACATCTTCACCAATTTCAGCGTCACCAATATAACTTAAATGTGATGCCTTACTTCCGCGACCTAATGTTGATTTTTTCACTTCAACAAAATTACCTATTTTCACTTGGTCACTAATTTGTGATGAAGGACGGATATGTGCGAACGGACCAATTTGTACATATGAACCAATGTGGCTATCATAAGCTGTTGAATGACGAATTACTGTTTCATTTTCAATATGGCAATTGCTAATCTCAGTATTCGGTCCAATCACACATTCTTGCCCAATGATTGTGCCACTCCTCAAAATACTTCCTGGTTGTATAACTGTATCTTGACCAATCATAACATCCGCTTCAATGTATGTTTGTTCAGGACTTACAATCGAAACTCCATTTCTCATGTGCTTTTCTAATATGCGTTGCTTCATAACCTTCTCAGCCTGAGAGAGCTGGACACGGTCATTAACTCCTAGTGTCTCTAAGAAATCATCTGTTTGGTAAGCCGAGATAATTTCACCCGCAGATTTTAAAATTCCAATAACATCAGGCAAATAATATTCGTCTTGGGCGTTATCATTCTTCACTTTACTTAGTGCATCAAATAATGCCTCGTTATCAAAACAATACGTACCTGTATTAATCTCTTGAATCATTAACTCAGATTCAGATGCGTCCTTATGCTCGACGATTCGAATTACGTCCCCACTCTCACTTCTAACAACTCGACCATAACCAGTAGGGTTTTCCAATCTAGCGGTTAGAATAGTGCCTTTTGAATTCATGTTCTCATGATGCGTTATAAGCGCATCAATCGTTGAAGGTGAGATTAAAGGCGTATCACCACAAATAACAACAGTAGTACCTTTTTTATCTGCCAAGATTTCTTTCGCCTGCATCACTGCATGCGCTGTTCCTAACTGCTTATCTTGCAGTACGTAATCGCTCTTATCTCCGATTTGTGTTTTTACCATTTCGGCACCATGCCCAACTACAGTGACTACTGTCTCAATAGCAAGTTCGTTTAGATGATCAACGACATGTTGAACCATTGGCTTCCCACAAACAGGATGAAGCACTTTATATAATTTCGACTTCATACGAGTACCTTGTCCCGCAGCTAATATAACTGCATAACGATTTATCATTACAAGCCTCCATTGCACCCTATTTATCCATTTACGAATATATCCTAAAAACATATCTATTTCAACAATTGCTCTAAAATGTATATTAATTTATAGATCATTACAGCTTTATCGTTACATTAATTGGTTAAAAAATAGATAAAAATACTAATAAACTCACATAATGGGGTTTATTAAATTTCAAATGATGCTAAAACTCCCACTTCACAACTTAGAAAAAACAACGAAGTTTATACGAGAGAAGAAGCATGAATAATTACCCAATTGGTTCATCAAATCATCAGTGGAGGATGGACGAACCTGACTGCTGATAGAAGTTTCATTTTATAAGATCAATATAGAAAGACCCAATCATAAAATGATTGGGTCTCATAATCTTTTCTATTATTTTACGAAGCTCCCGCTTCTTCAAGTTCCACTTCCATTTCACCAGCGCGGTGGTATTCTGCTAATACCGCATCTTGAATTTTACCGCGTGTATATGAGTTAATTGGATGTGCGATGTCGCGGAATTCTCCATCTGGAGTACGCTTACTTGGCATTGCGACAAATAAGCCATTATTTCCATCAATTACACGAATATCATGAATAACAAACTCATTATCTAGTGTAATTGAAGCAATAGCACGCATACGTCCATCTGTGTTAACACGGCGTAATCTTACGTCTGTCACTTCCATTATGTCTCACCACCTTTTCCCTATATAAAAACTTATTACCAAATATTCAACGAGTTTCTAGGAATTCCTGCTATATTACAAAAATTTTATGTAAAAAAATCCTTAAATTTTAAATTTTGTTTATTATCGACTTATTTTTATGACTTTAAACCTTGTAATTATAAAAAAAAAGAAGGGTTACCCCTTCTTACTTTACAAGTGCAATTACTTCTATCTCAACACCTACATCTTTTGGCAAACGTGCAACTTCAACACACGAGCGAGCTGGTTTATGTTCACCGAAATATTCCCCATACACTTCGTTTATTAGAGTGAATTCATCCATATTTTTAATAAATACTGTTGCCTTTACTACAGATGATAACGATGCTCCTGCTTCTTTTAAAACAGCTTGTAAGTTTGAAAATACTTGGTGTGTTTGAGCTTGAATATCTCCTTGAACGAGTTCACCCTCCGCTGTTAATGGAATTTGCCCCGAACTATAGAAAAGATTATTAACGACAATACCTTGAGAATAAGGACCAATTGCCGCTGGTGCTTTGTTAGTATGAATTGTATTCATGGATGTAACCTCCTCTTTTTATTACATTAAAATAATCATTTTACATTTCTCTTTATTATTCGACAAACTCGAAGTAGTTACCTTCCTCAACCGAAATTCGTTTTTCTTTCACATCAACATCAGATAGCCGCACAAGCGATACATATTCATCAACTAATCTTTCTTCTATGTCCTCGGATTCAACTAGAACGCCGATGCCAACCACTTCGGCTTGGAATTCATTCAACAAGCTAATCATCCCATGAACCGTTCCGCCCGCTTTCATGAAGTCATCGATAATTAATACCTTTGAGCCCTCTTTTAAACTTCTTTTAGCCAATGTCATTGTTTGAATACGTTTTGTCGAACCAGAAACATAATTAATGCTTACCGTAGAACCCTCTGTTACTTTAGGATCACTCCTTACGATAACTACAGGAACATTCAAATGTGTTGCGGCTGCGTAAGCTAATGGGATACCCTTAGTTGCAACAGTCATTACAACATCAATTTTTCGTTCAGAAAAGACAGAAGCAAACAGACGTCCAACCTCTTTTACTAAATTTGGATTTCCAAGTAAATCAGTTAAGTATAAATAACCACCAGGAAGAAGACGATCTGGATCAGCAATTTGATTACATAATTTCTCAATGAAATCTTTTGCATCTTCTTCCATAATTAGAGGGAAATACTTAACAC
This sequence comes from Bacillus solimangrovi, assembly GCF_001742425.1. Taxonomy (GTDB): domain Bacteria; phylum Bacillota; class Bacilli; order Bacillales; family Bacillaceae_N; genus Bacillus_AV; species Bacillus_AV solimangrovi. The sequence goes on along the minus strand of NZ_MJEH01000023.1, from coordinate 11,539 downwards.
CCCCCGCAGCTCCTGAAATTGTCTGTAGCGTACCCATGCCTTGTTGTTCAAAGGTTTGCTTAATAATTCCTAAGTCTTCACTAATCGAAGACTTAGCTGCTCCGTACCGTTCAGAGAAGAAAGTTAACGGTACAAGGGTACGAGGGTGTTCAATCAAATAATTAGTCATATCGACTAACCTACCACTCCGTCGTATCTTCATTTTAAACCCTCCAAAATCCGAATATTTTAATGCTAATATATCATCTTTATACGGATTCAATCAAGATGTTGTGTATCTCCTAACATGCGTACTGCATATACTTGCTCACAAAAGCCTCTTAAGCCATTGTAAATCCGTTGCATTCTTGATTCATATTGAACGAGGGCAAACACCGTTGGACCACTACCACTCATCAATACAGCATCTGCCCCAAATCGCTCAATTTGTTGCTTCAGGGCTAAAACTTCTGGATATCGATTTAGAGTAACAGACTCAAGCACATTCCCTACATTGTTACAAATGCCTTCGTAATCTTCATTCTCAATTGCTTTTACCATTTCCTTTATATTTGGATGTTGGACATTTGATAAATCAAGATTATTATATATTTCTGCAGTGGAAACACCCAATGTCGGTTTAGCTAGAATAACCCAGCAAGGTGGAGGAGGCGGCAATCGATGAATTTTCTCACCTCTACCTGTAGCCAATGCTGTTCCTCCGTATACACAGAACGATACGTCTGATCCTATTTCTGCACCAAGTTTTGCTAATTCATCAAGGGAGAGACCTAAATTCCAAAGCTTATTGACTCCTCTTAATACAGCAGCTGCATCACTACTTCCACCGGCAAGTCCTGCAGCAACAGGGATCGTCTTTGTCATCGAAATATTTAGACCACGCTCTACGTTAAATCTCTTTTTTAGTAACATCGCAGCTTGATAAGCTAAATTCCGTTCATCATTTGGAACAAAACGATTTTGCGAGGATAGCTTTATACTACTATCCTTTGTATCTTCAAGTTCAATCATATCTGCTAAATCAACAGTTGTCATAATCATTTCTACTTCATGATAGCCATCATCACGTTTATGTAAGGCATCTAATGCCAAATTAATTTTCGCTGGCGCCTTAACCAAAATTTTCAAATTCATCACCTACTTAATCCACAATCCTTCAAACATTGTACCATAAACTACCTTAAAGTTTGGAAACCGTTTTACACAACCTGTATTAAAAATGTAACTTTCATAAGCGTTTTCCATATACCTACTGATGATAAGTTCAATTAACTAGGCAACTACTGAATCGTAAATAACATTTATCCTATTTATTCTTTCATATTTGATTAATTGTATACCATTAAGAACCTTAAAAAGCCGAAGCAATAAGCTCCGGCTTTTATCACGGCATTTATTTAATACCACTTATTGTTGATTAGCTTTGTCGTTCATTGACTGTTGCAACAGTTGACTTTCTGCTTTTTGGATAGCTAACTTTACCATATTACCCGCGTCACGAGCTCGAATAGCGCCCCATCCTTCTTGCTTTACAGTATCGTAAAAGCCAAGCTCCTTAGCCAACTCTTCTTTCAATTGATCAGACATAATACTACGTCTTCTGCCCAATTGAAACGACCTCCTTCTAGAAAGCCGTGATAAATATAGTATATGTAATTCGTTCTAACATATCCGTCCTATGTCTTTTCTACAAATTAAGTAAATTTCAGCGATATACCTATATCATAAAACATAATAAGGTGCATATTATAAAGTAAACAATAAAAAAGCAGCAAACATCGTTGTCTACTGCCCACTCATTACAATTGATCCGTGGAAATCATCATCAAAGCTTAATTCAACCGTTTCAGTTAAAACATCAGCATAACTGTATGAAACACGTTCAAACGCATTTTCGGCTTGATCTAGCTCTACAATAAATACTGATGGATACGTTTCTGCTAAAACACCATACCGTTCAATGGTTTTTCTACGTCCGCCATTTGCCTTCAATCTTAAACGTTTCCCTAAATTTCCGTCTAACGTCTGCTTAATATCAGATAAAGTTTTTGGCATGTCGCTCCACCTCTCTAAGAGTATTATAACACCTTACCGAAATTAAGTCAAATAAAAGTTAAATTATATCAACGTTTCGTTTCAAATGTCAATGCCCCTTTTGTATTTTTTTTATCTTCTCAACTATATCGTACCTTTATCTCCCTAATTTATTCAAAAAATGGTCAACTAATAAAAATATTTATAAAAAAGATACCATTTATAAAAAATGACCACCGTTCATTATAACAAGATAGAACGCTGATCACTTTTTTTATAACAGCAATATATATTATGATTTCACTAATAATGGCCACATTTAAAATATATTTATGGATTAATCGCTTTTACTCTTCTCCTCTTTTTCATGATTCATTAGAGGCATACCAGTCCTAAGAAATCCTCTGGTTTGAATTCCACCAAGTCCTTTTTCTCCAGTTAAGGTGTTTTTTAATACTTCCCACACGTTTACATCACCGTTAAATGCCGTATAACTTACTTTTGCTACAACATATACTGGGTCTAAGGCATGAATGTTTACCCTTCGTGGAGAGCTTGCAAAATTTGCTCCAGCTCGAATAAGCGATTCAAAGTGCGATTGACAGGCACCAGCAAAGATTACAAGCTGATCTAAGTTAGGGATCTTTTTCCTCGCTCGATTCACTGTTTCAACAAAGTATCTCGAGTGACGATAAGCCTTCAATTCTGTCACTGCACCCTTTGATTCAGAGTAAGCATCATGCCCAGTAATAACTAAAATATCAGGACGAAACTGATCAATTAATGCTTCTACTTTTTCAGGCATTTCGCTTTCATTCATATGGAATCCATAAGCAGGAATGTGTAATCGCTCATATAACATTCGACATTTTTTTAAATACAAAGGATCCCCGTCTAAATGCAACACCTTTCCAGGCATTTGAAAAATTGCATGTTCATGTTTATATCCACTTGAAGCTGTATATTCATTTTTTTCTCGAACTACTTTATATTCCTTACGAAATAATCGAAAGGATTGATCTTCCTTTTCTTGTAATTTTTGTTTTCGTTTTTTATATTCACGCTCATCGATTACAACTAGATCATCAATGAAAGCATCTGCTACTAAACGAACGTCTTCACCATATAACATTACAATTGTCTCTTCATCCTTTTGTTTCATATCGATAACGCGAAATAGCAAGTCACAATCATATGATTTACGTCCGACAATATCACCAATTTGTACACTCATAGTACTCCTCCTGCCCTATCAAAAAGCCTCTACTTCAACTTATGTGTTGAAACTGTAATCGGTGCCTATGTTATAGAAAAACGCAAAGCTCCCTTCTTACACCTGCACCAACAATAAAAAGCTTTGGTGAAGCGGGTTAACCCTTCAATTTTTTTATAACATGAGCTAATGGCTATAGAAGTTAGAAATTTTTGAATGTTTTACTTTCATTTCAATTGAAAAAGGTTCCTTTATTAAAAAAATAAAGGAACCTTTCACGTTTTCATCTATTTTTATATTGATCCAACTGAAGACAATTTCTTGTTTATAAGTATTTTTTTAATACTTCACTTAATTGAGCAAATTCTTCCATCGATAACGTTTCTCCACGTCTTTTTGCTTCAATGTTAGCTTTTTCAAGCGCAAGTGTTACTTGTTCTTTTTTTTCTTTTCCAGCGAGATTGTGCACTAGATTGTTATAAATCGTTTTTCTCCTTTGCGCAAAGCTTGCCCTAACTACTTCAAAGAAAAATTTCTCATCTGTTAGCTGCACTGGTGGCTTGGTTCTTAATGTCAAACGAATAACAGCCGAATCAACATTTGGTTTAGGAACAAAAACAGTCTTTGGTACAGTCATCACGACTTCTGCTTCAGAATAATATTGTATTGCAATTGAAAGTGAACCGTAATCTTTCGTTCCTGGTCTTGCAGCTATACGATCAGCTACTTCCTTTTGAAGCATTACTACTATGCCTCTTACAGGTAAATTTTCTGTAAGTAATTTCATTAAAATTGGTGTCGTGACATAATAGGGTAAATTTGCAACTACCATGATATCTTTTATTCCTTGCATCTTCTCTTCAATCATTGAACGAACTTCTGCTTCTAATATATCTTGATGAATAATTTCTACGTGCTTATATGGAGCAAGTGTCTCATTAAGGATTGGTAATAAACGTTGATCAATTTCAAACGCAACAACTTTCTCAGCCTTTTTAGCAAGTTGTTCCGTCAATGCCCCTATTCCTGGGCCAATTTCAATCGCTCCACTACCTTCTGTTAAATTAGCAAAATCAACTATATTTCTTAATATATTCGTATCGATCAGAAAGTTTTGCCCTAAACTTTTTTTGAATGAAAATCCATGCTTCTCTAGAATTTCACGTGTACGACTCGGTACTGCGATATCTCTTTCCATTTATACATGCTCCTCCTGCAATACTTGTTGTAATGCTTGCTCATATTGTTGTTTTGTAATTTGAAACATCTTTAGACGTTTATGAAGTTGCTTACCATTTGTATAACCAATCTTCAACAATACTCCCAAACGTTCTCTACGGCTCTTAGCTTGAGTCCCACCTATTAGACCAGCTTGAACAAGGTCTTGCCACTTTATTTGTTCTACAGGCTCTGACATTTCCTCTCGCAAACCTTCTAGAGCCGCTCGAATATCTGCTACCGAGGCATGCTCAACACCCAGTCCTCTTCCCTTCTTAGCAATCGCTTGACCTTTTTGTAGAAAGGCATGTTTACAGCCAGGTACATTTTCAGAAATAATTCTCCGAATTCGCTCACCTGGATAATCAGGATCAGTGAGAACTATTACACCTCTCGTCTCTTGGGCAAGACGAATCTGTTCAAGGGTTGCTTTATTTATAGCTGAACCATTCGTTTCAATTGTATCTGCATCAACAGCATGTTTTATTTTAACAGTATCATCTTTGCCTTCAACAACTATGATTTCTTTTATTTTCATTTTTTCCTCCAATAGTTAAAACTTTTTATAGTTCTAATACGTCATATATAGTGATTATAGCATTTTCACATGGACTTCATAAAATTGGCTTAACAATACAAGTACGTTACTCTCTTAAAAATAAAAGACCACAGAGTTCAACCCCTCTGTGGTCCCATATTACCTATTCAAGAATTTTGATTTTTACATTTTTAACTCCAAAAGCAGTGGCAGCTGCTGAGCTCGGCATAAACAGGTCGATTCGATTACCTTTAATCGCTGACCCTGTATCACCTGCAATAGCATAACCATAACCATCAACCCATACTTTCGTACCTAATGGGATAACATTTGGATCAACAGCTATAACCTTAACATTAGGGTTTGCTCGTAAATCAATTCCTGTTCTAGTCTTACCTGAACAGCCTTTACAATAAGCAGTATAAGCACTGGCCTTTACATAAAACTCCTTAACTGCTGTCCCTCCACGAGAGATAATTGGTTGATTAGTAGATTTTGTACCAATTGCTACAATACGGTCTTTACTTTCTCGAACGGTTTCTTTGTTTATTAATTCACGAGAAACTTCCTTGCCGTTCTCTATTACGACTTCAAAAGTCTTCTTTACTTTACCTTCTTGTCCTTTTGAAATAACACGCTCTTCTCCTGAAGATAGCGAAGAATCATTTCGTGTAACAACAGCATAATCAAGTGCTACTTCCACCACATCGGTGACCTTTTCTACGCGAACGACCTCTATCTTTGTCTCTTTGGTTATTGGCGCTTGTAGATCGGGCTCTACTCGGTCATCATCATCCAATGAAACTCCTTGTTGCTTTAAAAGGTCAGCGACAGTGGTCGAAGTCGTCCAAACAGATTTTTCCTCTCCACCTATAACTATAGGTAATTCAAAAGCTTCTGTGACAACAACATTCATTCCATCTTCGATTTTTGCTGTTTTTACTGGCTTTACTTCATCACGCTCCATGATTTTAACACCTTGCTCGTGCAATAATTCACGGATTGTTTCAACTGTTGTCGAAACGGTTTGTTCCTCACCATTTACTACAAGTGTAACAGTCTTTGCTGGTTCCCATGTAACTTGCATACCATTTGAGATTGCTGTATTCATACTTGGCTGAATTAAATCGTCTTGTTTCAGCTCAATATCTTGTGTTGTTAGTAATTGTTCTACTGTTTTTGCATGGGTACGTATCGTTTCTTGCTTACCGTCTATGTTAATTTTGACAGTTGCTTTCGTCCCTTCAAAGACGATGAGACTGATACATAAAACTGCGGCGATGAGTGTAACAGACCATTTGAATAACGATGCATTCGTCAATCCAAATCTATTATTTAACATGGCTGTGTCTCCTCCTTCATACGGAGTGAATTATATAGAGCGTCTCGATGATTGTCAACTTTTTAATGGACATATACCGTCCCGTTAGAAGAGATTTTCTCGCTCCACGAAAGATTTTTTAGTGTAAATAATGTTATTTATTCACACATTGGACACCTCCTCGCTTGACCATATTAGTATCTATTATCGTTGTCAAACGAGGAAATGTGAACCAAAATCGTTCGACATTCTCGGCGCCTATTTCAAACCATGTCATATTATTTCTTTTCTTGTCTAATTAAAATATATTATCTAATATTAAATAGCTTTCTCGCATTTACATTTGTTGCTTTTACAACATCCTCATATGGTACATTTTTTAATTCAGCTATTTGCTCAGCAACTAGCTTCACATATGCTGGTTCATTCCTTTTACCTCTATATGGATGAGGTGCTAAATATGGACAATCTGTTTCAATTAATAATTTATCTAATGGTATTTCTTCAGCAACTTCCTTAGGTTTTTTAGCATTCTTAAATGTTACAGGTCCGCCTAATGAAATATAGAAATTCATACCGATACATTTTTTAGCAATCTCTACACTACCGCTATAACAGTGCATGATTCCTCCAACCTCTGCCGCATCCTCTTCTTCTAAAATAGTAATAATATCTTGTGTCGCCTCTCGGTTATGAATAATGATTGGCAACTTTAGTTTTTTTGCTAAGCGAATTTGTTTACGAAATACTTCTTTCTGTGTATCATGTGGTGACTTTTCCCAATGATAATCTAACCCCATCTCACCAAGAGCTACGACCTTTGGATGTGACGCCAGTTTTTCTATCCATATCAAATCATCTTCTGTCATATCAATTGCATCTACAGGATGCCAGCCAATGGCAGCATAGATGAATTCATAACTTTCCGCTATTTCAATCGCACTTTCGATAGTCTTACGATCAAAACCAACAACAACCATTTCAGTCACACCCGCTTCTTGAGCACGAAGAATGGTTTCTTCTAGATCTTCGTTAAATTGATCAGCATTTAAATGGACATGTGTATCAAAAAGCATTCTATACACCCCTACATTCAATATTCTATCTAAACGATATAATGAAACACTCTCGCTTGTTGAGCGAGAGTGCATGTTCTTTATTTTATTTTTGTTCCATTTGGAAGAGACGAATCAACTTGTGCAAGAACGTGTTTACCATTTTCTTCACCCGCTAATATCATTCCTTCTGAAATTTCTCCACGTAATTTTACAGGTTTCAGGTTTGTCACACAAATAACTTTTTTTCCAACGAGGTCTTCAGGTTTATATGTCTTGGCAATACCTGAAACTACCTGCCTCTTTTCATCGCCTAAGTCCAATTGTAACTTTAATAACTTATCTGCCTTTTTAACTTGTTCAGCATCAATTACTTCAGCAGCTCTCAATTCGACTTTTGTAAAATCTTCAAATGATATTTCTTCTGCTTTCTCTTCTACTTTTTTCTTTTTTGTTAACTGTGGTGCTGTATTCTGCATATCTTGCTTAATTTTATCGATCTCAACTTGAACTTCAAGTCGAGGGAAAATTGGGTCACCTTTCTCTACACTAGTATCATCTGCCATTAACCCAAACTGATAGAGGCTATCCCATGTCATTAAGCTCTTATCTTTCACACCTAGTTGTCTAAAGATTTCAACTGGCGCTTGAGTTAAGAAAGGCTGTAGCATAATCGCAATATGGCGTAAAGATTCAGCAAGATGAACCATCACTGAAGCTAGTTGATCCTTTTCTTGTTCATCCTTAGCCAAGACCCATGGTTGTGTTTCATCAATGTATTTATTCGTGCGACTAACAAGTTTCCAAATAGATGTTAGTGCCACAGAGAATTGCATCTCTTCTATTGCATTCTCTACATGTGTAACCGTTTCTTTGTTTAATTCGACAAGATTATCATCAAATGGTGTTACTGAACCAGCATACATTGGTACTTTCCCATCAAAATATTTCTCGATCATCGCTACCGTACGATTAAGTAAATTACCTAAATCATTTGCAAGGTCAAAGTTTAGACGCTCCACAAACCCTTCTGGTGTAAACACACCATCGGATCCAAAAGGAACTTCACGAAGTAAATAATAACGCAGTGCATCTAATCCATAGCGATCAATCAATGTTACAGGATCAATTACGTTGCCTTTTGATTTTGACATCTTACCGTCTTTCATTAATAACCAACCATGAGCAAATACCTTTTTCGGAAGAGGGAGATCTAACGCCATTAACATAATCGGCCAATAGATTGTATGGAAACGAACAATTTCCTTACCTACTAAGTGGACATTTGCTGGCCAATATTTACGGTAGCGTTCATCATTATCAGTGTCATATCCTAACGCAGTAATATAGTTGGATAAAGCGTCAATCCAAACATAAATTACGTGTTTTGGATCTCCAGGAACCTTGACTCCCCAGTCAAAAGTCGTACGAGAAACTGCCAAATCCTCTAAGCCTGGTTTAATAAAGTTATTAATCATTTCATTTTTTCTTTTTTCTGGCTGAATGAACTCTGGATTGTCTTCATAAAACTTAAGAAGTCGATCTGCATATTTACTCATTCTAAAGAAATACGATGCTTCCTTTACCTTCTCAACAGGTCCACCACAATCAGGGCATTTACCATCATCAAGTTGACGTTCTGTAAAAAATGATTCACATGGTGTACAATACCATCCCTCATATTCGTCTAAATAGATATCACCTTGATCCAGTAACTTTTTGAAGATCTTTTCGACTACTTCTTCATGTCTTGATTCTGTTGTACGAATAAAATCATCATAAGAGATGTCTAACTTTCCCCATAATTCTTGAATTCCACTTACGACTTCATCTACAAATTGTTGAGGGGTTACACCTTTTTCTTCCGCTTTGCGTTGAATCTTCTGACCATGTTCATCAGTACCTGTTAAATACATAACATCGTAACCACGCAGACGTTTATAACGAGCCATCGCGTCTCCAGCAACTGTCGTATAAGCATGACCAATATGTAATTTATCACTTGGATAGTAAATTGGTGTCGTAATATAAAAAGTTTTATTCTCTCCCACTCAAATAGCCTCCTTAATTAAGTATAAAAAAGTTTAAACTATTAAACTCCATTTCAATTTTAAAATAATGTAATTGTACATCATATATTTACTTTATACGAGTAAACTAACACCAAATATGACGTCCTTTTACTCGTTAAAAATGCTCCCGCCCAAAGGACGAGAGCATCGCAAGTACAAAGTCCCTCACTATCTCAGCATTAGGACAATCCCATTAAATTATGATAAATGTATGTTCACATTTATTCATTTACTCATTATTAATTTCAACACTTTATCTTATTTCAAATAAAAGATTTCATACTATACAAAATCTCTAGAAAATCATATCTATTATTATAACAGAACACATTTCAAAATATACCTAAATCGTTTTAATAATGTCAAGAAAGTGTATTTTGAATTACCAATCAACAATTATATCAATACCTTCCATATTTTTTCTGAAAAAGATACGAATACCCTATTAAAATGTTGTAATTTGTCGAATATATATAGAAACAGTAAAATATTGCGCATTATTTTATGTTTATTTAGTTCATGAAAATTACTATTTGGAGATATAATACAATGTTTTTCCCTCTATTATCCTTATATCTTCATATTTCTCCAAAAAACGATACATTTATTTATAAATCCTACAACTTTTTACAAAAAAATATTGACGTTAAGAGGTCTGACTGCTATTATGATAGTAAATCTATGTCGAAAAATGACGAATAGTGTTACATAGAATGATAATTTAGGAGGAGAACATCCATTATGAAATCTACAGGTATTGTACGTAAAGTTGACGAATTAGGTCGCGTTGTTATTCCAATTGAACTTCGCCGCACATTAGGTATCGAAGAAAAGGACGCTCTTGAAATCTATGTTGACGATGAGCGCATCATCTTAAAGAAATACAAGCCAAATATGACTTGTCACGTAACAGGTGAAGTAAGTGATGATAACATGACACTAGCAAACGGTAAGCTAATTTTAAGCCGTGAAGGTGCAGAGCAAATCATTAGCGAAATCCAAAACAGAATTAACGAATCAAAATAATAAATTAGACCAATGCTTAAAAAAGCATTGGTCTTTTTACTAACTTTCAATATGGTAAGCTTGATATACTTCCCTTTTAGGTAGTTCACGATCGTTTGCTACTTGTTTTATCGCCTCTTTAGAAGTTAATCCACTATCAGAAATGTAATATTCAACATGTTCAACTAATGTTAAACTCTCCCACCAATAATCAGGTTCAGCCTCTTGATTGTTTCCTTCTATTAAAATACAAAATTCACCTTTAATCTCTTCTTCCTGCGCCCAAATTAGTGCCTCTCCAATAGGTCCACGTAAAAACTCTTCAAATTTCTTCGTAATTTCTCTCGCTAATACAACTCTTTCTTCATTTCCAAACACCTCAGATAACGCTAATAACGTTTCCTTAAGGCGATGAGGTGATTCATAAAAAATAATTGTACCGTCCATATTCTTCACACGTTCCAATGAAGTCACTTTTTCTTTTTTCTTTCTAGGTAAAAAACCATAAAAATAAAAGTGTTCAGTATTTAAACCGGATGCTATTAGAGCTGATAGTGCAGCATTAGCACCTGGTAGTGGAATCACAGCAATCCCTCTTTCAATGGTTTCTTTTACAAGATCATTACCTGGATCTGAAATCGCTGGCATTCCTGCATCACTGACTAAAGCAATGCTTTCACCTTGCTCAAGCCTAGTAAGTAACTTATCTCCACTATTTTGTTTATTATGCTCATGATAGCTTGTAAGTGGTGTTTGTATGTCAAAATGAGTAAGTAGCTTACGCGTTTGACGAGTATCTTCAGCAGCGATCATCGATACTTCATTTAAGATACGAAGTGCACGATATGTAATATCTTCTAAATTTCCTATTGGTGTTGCTACAAGATATAACACTCCATAAGGTTGATCAGAAAAGCTTTTCTGCCTAATCATTAATTTCCACTCCTTTTTGAATATATCGTTCCTTCTCTTGTTTAGTTAACTGCTTAAACCGATACTCTGCTTGCATTGCCTCTCTCTTCGTTGAAAATGTCTCATAATATTGTAAAGAAACTGGTGTACGACCACGTGTATATTTAGCAC
>NZ_MJEH01000021.1 GCF_001742425.1 Bacillus solimangrovi | reverse complement strand
AATTTTTACTATCGCGGGGTGGAGCAGTCTGGTAGCTCGTCGGGCTCATAACCCGAAGGTCGTAGGTTCAAATCCTGCCCCCGCAACCAAAAATAACTACCATCATTTAATAAATCATTATAACATAAATTGTATATTATCGTTTATGTTAAGAAGAGTTCTAATAGCAATTGATGACACTGCCTAAATGAAGAAGGCGGTTTTTTTATGCTCAATTTTATATTTTTTACATATTTTTCTCAACAATCTATCGTTATGTTTAAGAAAATAGCTGTTGTTGTGAGACATTATATAGAGTGGATAAAAGGAATAATCTATTTTTATTATCATATAATAATGAAGCTTCTAGAAATTGAGCAGAATAATTGAATTTGATACAGCCATTTGCTAGAGTATGTATTGTAAGAACTTTTGAAACATTCATGTTTATGTTGTTTCATAGCACACGTTATCATCTACATACTACTATTATTTAAGGAGGAATTAATTTATTATGGCATTTGAATTACCGAAATTACCTTATGAGTACAGTTCATTAGAACCTCACATTGATGCGCAGACAATGGAGATTCATCATACGAAGCACCACAACACATATGTAACAAAATTAAACGCAGCACTTGAAGGACATGCTGATTTATTAGGTAAAAGCATTGAAGATTTAATGTCTAATTTTAATGAGTTACCAGAAGGTGTTAAGACAGCGGTGCGAAACAATGGTGGTGGTCACGCGAACCATAGTTTGTTCTGGACTATTCTTGGGCCAAATGGTGGTGGAGAGCCTACAGGTGAATTAGCAGAAAAGATTAATGCTAAATTTGGTAGTCTTGAAAAGTTCAAAGAAGAATTTGCAGCAGCAGCAGCTGGACGTTTCGGTTCTGGTTGGGCTTGGTTAGTTGTTAACAACGGTGAATTAGAAGTAACTAGTACACCAAATCAAGATACGCCACTAATGGATGGTAAAACACCGATTCTTGGACTTGATGTTTGGGAGCATGCGTATTACCTTAACTATCAAAACCGTCGTCCTGATTATATTAATGCATTCTGGAATGTAGTAAATTGGGATGAAGTTGCAAATCGTTTTAACGCAACAAAATAATGTTTAATTGACTTTCAACCGAAGGCGGAGAGAATCGCTTTCGGTTTTTTGTTGTTCTTTAATTGAAAATTACCACTTGAATGATTTTTTTGTATTAATTATTTGAAACAAATTACTCAATGAATGTACGAAGAAGATTATGTTTAGTATCTAATCTTTGAATAAAAGTTCCTTCAAACGGCAGACTAAAAATAGCATTAAAAGGGGAGTCTGCCATGAACAAAGCTTTACGTTTTTTCACTGGGAAGATTGATGTGAATAGAGATTTAATTTTATTGTTACTCGTTGGAGGGCTGTATTCATTAAGTATCGCATTGTCTAACACATTTGTGAACGTATACTTATGGAAGCAATCTGGACAATATCGTGATATTGCCTTATACAATTTGGCGATTGTAATTATGCAGCCGCTGACATTTATTCTGGCAGGACGATGGGCCAAAAGCATGGATAGGGTTATTGTATTACGAGTAGGTGTTACATGTTTATCCGCATTCTATTTGATGGTTTTAATGGTTGGTGAAAATGCATCAAGTTACTTGTTAACGTTAGGTGGGTTACTCGGAATAGGTTATGGATTTTATTGGCTTGCGTATAATGTGCTTACATTTGAAATTACTGAACCGGATACACGTGATTTCTTCAATGGATTCTTAGGCTTATTAACATCATTTGCAGGAATGATTGGTCCTTTCTTAGCTGGATATATTATTTCTAGTTTAGAGAAGTTTACAGGGTATACTGTGATTTTTAGTATATCTTTAGGCCTTTTTATCGGTGCGGTTATTTTAAGTTTCTTTTTAGAAAGAAGACCTGCGAAAGGGAATTTTTCATTTAGGAGAATTCTGTTTGAACGGAAAAACGATGAAAATTGGAACAATATATTGAAAGCACATTTTGTACAAGGTTTACGTGAAGGTACATTTTTGTTTGTTATATCTGTATGGGTTTTTGTAACAACAAATAGTGAACTTGCGTTAGGAACATTTGGTCTGATTAACTCAGGTGTCGCTTTTGTATTTTATTTTTTAGCAACAAGATTTATCAAACCTAGACATCGGAAAAAAGCAATCTTAATAGGTGGAATCATGTTATATGCTGCTGTATTTCTTGTAACATTTCAGCTATCTTTCACTCGTCTAATCATATATGCAATCGTTATTGCAATTGCATATCCAATATTACTTGTACCGTATCTTTCGCTCACGTTTGATGTAATCGGTAGGGCTTGGCGTGCTGCGGAAATGCGTATAGAATATATTGTAGTAAGAGAGCTTTACTTGAATCTAGGTAGAATCACATCGATTCTTAGTTTTATATTTGCAATTACCTTTTTTAATGAAAAAATCGCAATTCCTGTAGTTTTAATAATTATTGGAATAGGGCATTTGCTCATATCAGTATTTGTACGACACATTCATTTTGGGGAAAAAGAAGAGAAAGAGCTCATAAATGGGAGAAAGTTTATTAAGAAGGAACTTGCGGATGAAGAGGGCGGATCAACCGTCTAATTATCCGTTTCTTTTATGTCTTATTAAAGGGTGATTTACATACATGCAAGATTGTACAAATTCAAAAATTAACCTATTGTCGCTAGTCAATGCTTCTTTCTTTATTATATAATATTTATGGGATTTAATGAGGAGAGGAAGGGTAGTGTGAAACAGAACAAAAAGAAAAAAGATAAATCACATGTACCATTTCGATTAAATGTCCTTTTCTTTATCGTATTTCTCATCTTCTCTGCTATTATTTTACGACTTGGTATTGTTCAAATCGTAAACGGTGAGACGTATAAAAATGAAATCGAGCGCACTGAAAATATCGTCGTTAATACGCCAGTGCCTAGAGGAAAGATGTTTGATCGTAACTATAATGTTATTGTTGATAATGAACCGCTTAATACAATTACGTACACACGAATGAAAGGTACTTCTCAAAAGGATGTACTTGAAATCGCAACGCGTCTTGCACAGTATATTGAGAAGGATACTGAACAGGTTCAAATACGTGATATGAAAGACTATTGGATCATGATGCACCCAGATGAAGCAAGAGAGAAATTAACAGATAAAGAATTTGATGAGTTATCAGATCCTGAGTTATATCAACTTCAGCTTGACAGAATTACACAACAAGAACTTGACAGCATACCAGAAGATGAAATGGAAGTCTTGGCTATCTTTCGTGAAATGAATAAAGGATATGATTTAACACCACAATATGTAAAAAAAGAAGTTAGTCAAAAAGAATACGCTGTTGTTAGTGAACATCTAGAAGAACTGCCAGGTGTGAATACGACGACAGATTGGGATCGCAAATACAATTATGAAGGTACGTTTAGAACAATATTAGGAAATGTTTCATCATCCGAACAAGGTCTACCTGCTGAATCCATTGAATATTACCTATCACGCGGATATAGCTTGAACGATCGGATAGGAAGAAGTTATTTGGAGTTACAATATGAAGATGTGTTGAGAGGGCAAAAAGAGAAAATTGTAAATGTCACAGACGCATCAGGGGCTTTAATTGAATCAAATATTGTAACAGAGGGACAAAGAGGTCGAGATTTAATCTTAACGTTTGATGTAGAACTTACACAACGAGTAGAAGAAATCATACAAGAAGAGATAATCAAATCAAAGCAAAAATACCCTGTTAAAAATCAATTACTTGAGTCCGCATTTGTTGTGATGATGGACCCATATACTGGTGAAGTGCTGTCACTCGCAGGAAAGTTATATACAAAGAATGAAGAAGGACAATATGAGTTTCAAGATTATGCTCTTCAGACAATTATGGGTAGTTATGAAATGGGTTCTACTGTTAAGGGTGCAACAGTACTAACTGCATATGATCAAGGTGTCATAAATCAAGGAGAACGTCTCTTTGATACGCCGATTAAGATTATAAATACACCAGAGAAATCTTCTTATAAAAATATGGGTTGGATCAATGACTTATCTGCACTTAAAATGTCATCCAACGTTTATATGTTCCGAATTGCAATGATGATGGGTGGGTATAATTATCAACCGAATCAAAGTGCGCCATTCAATAATCCAGAGGCATTTGAAACGATGCGAAATTCATTTAGCCAATTTGGTTTAGGTGTACAGACAGGTATTGACTTGCCTGGAGAATTAACTGGTTATGTAGGACGATCTCGTCAAATCGGTAATTTAATGGACCTTGCTATTGGTCAATTCGATACGTATACACCGATCCAAATTGCTCAATATATTTCAACTATCGCAAACGGTGGTTATCGTGTTCAGCCACATTTATTAAAAGAAATTAGAGAACCTGCGATCAAAGAAGATGAAGTTGGAAATGTTCTCTATGAATTTGAGAAAAATATTTTAAATCGAGTTTCGATGAGCAATGATGAAATTGATAGAGTAAAAGAAGGTTTTCGTCAAGTGATGCAAGAACCAGGTGGAACAGGATACGTTCAATTTGGCGATAAACCGTATAAACCTGCTGGGAAAACGGGTACAGCTCAATCAATATATCAAGGTATGGTAGAAGAACTTCGTGGTAAGAAACAAACATATAATTTAACACTTGTAGGTTATGCACCATATGATCAACCTGAGGTTGCATTTGCAGTCGTTGTGCCATATGTTTATGATGAAGATACAATTAATAAGAATATCGGAAGTCGGATTCTTGATGCGTATTTTGAGTTGAAGCAACAACGTTTTGAAGGTACAAATAATGAAGAAGTAGAACAAGATGAACAACAAGAACAACAATCAACAGAAACAGAACAATCAGAATGATAATAGCAAAAAAACCGTCGTGATATTTCACGACGGTTTTTTTGCTTTAGTAATAGTATGAAGGGCTGATTAGGAGCTTATTGATTTCCTTGTTCTTCTATTTTGAGTTTGTGAATGTTTTTAGCAAGATAACTATAGGAATTGTGTAAATTATGAAAAATCTATTGCATGTTCTGTTGTAATATTCGATAGATACGTTCGTTACAATTGCAAAGTTATTTTATTTGAATATTCTATAAATTCGTTTACAAAAGCTTAACACTGTATTAAAACCAGTTTAAAAGAAAGGAAGTAATATACTAATCAGGGCAAGCGATAAGAATAAAAGCTATTAAAGTCCTATTAGTTAGAAAATATAAAACTAACTAATCTTTTAAAAAATAGTAGGGGGAATTAGAAATGAAAAAGACTGCACTAATGCTATTGTTGGCTGCAATCATGATTGTAGCTGCAGCATGTGGAGGAGATCAATCAAGCACGCCAGCAGAAGGAAATAATGATACTAATCATGAAAGTGCTGAGCAACAAGCTGAAGGATCAGAACAACTAGAGGGAGAAGTTGCTATTGACGGTTCTTCGACTGTATTTCCAATCATGGAAGCTGTTTCTGAAGAGTATGTAGCTGAACAACCAAAGGTTAAAGCTCCTGTAGCCGTTTCAGGTTCTGGTGGTGGATTCAAACGTTTCGTAGTTGGTGAAACTGACTTAAGTAATGCTTCACGCCCTATTAAAGATAAAGAAAAAACGCTTGCTGAAGAAAATGGTATTGATTTTGTAGAATTAAAGCTTGCTTTCGATGGTCTTTCTGTAGTTGTTAGTTCGGACAACGATTGGGGAACTGACCTAACTGTTGATGAATTAAAGCAAATGTGGAAAGAAGGAAGCGAAGTTAAGACTTGGAAGGATATTCGTCCAGAATGGCCAGAAGAAGAAATTAAGTTTTTCAGTCCTGGAACTGACTCAGGTACTTATGACTACTGGAATGAAGTAATTCTAGAAGATGAGCCAATTCGTCGTGATACACAACTTTCCGAAGATGATAATGTACTAGTACAAGGAATCGCGGGAGAAAAAGGAGCAATTGGATTTTTTGGCTATGCTTATTACCTTGAAAATAAAGATAAGTTAAATGTTGTTGCAATTGATAATGGAGAAGGTGCTGTTACTCCTGATGGTGATACGATTCAAAATGGAGAATATGCTCCACTATCACGTCCATTATTCACATACGTTAATGTGAAGTCTCTTGAAGAAAAAACACACGTATATGATTATGTGACATATACTCTCAACAATTCAGGTGCATTGGCTGAAGAAGTTGGTTATGTAGCTTTACCAGATTCAGACTACCAAGAACAACTAAACTTAATTAAAGAAAAAGCTGGTAAGTAAACTAAGTTAGATGAATGCTGAAGTGGGAAGTATACTTATGCTTCTCACTTCGTTATGTGAATTTTGAAAGGGGTTTTCAAAATGGTATTGCCAAAGCAAAAGCAGGAGGTTGCAGAAGACTTTTCTGTTAATAGGTTGATAGAAGAAAAGAAAGCAAAACGTTCAGGTGCGAATTTTATAGAGAAAGCAGTCCCTGTATTTCTTTTTGCTTGTGCTAGTATTTCGATATTAACAACTATTGGAATTATTTTCACATTACTATTTGAAACATTTACATTTTTTAATAGTGTATCAATTGTTGAATTTTTAACAAGTACTGAATGGTATCCTTTTTACGAGAATGATCCGGATTATGGGATTTTACCTTTAATTAGTGGAACTTTATTAGTGACAGTAATTGCGATGATTGTAGCGATTCCAGTTGGATTAGGTTCAGCCATTTTCTTGAGTGAATATGCTACCGATAAGACACGTCGAACGATCAAACCGATCTTAGAAGTACTTGCTGGAGTTCCGACGATTGTTTATGGATATTTTGCTTTGACATTTGTAACGCCGTTATTAAAACAAATCATTCCTGATCTATCTATCTATAATGCTTTAAGTCCAGGTATTGTTGTTGGAGTTATGATTATCCCGATGGTTGCATCATTATCAGAGGATGCAATGAGTTCTGTACCAAATGCAATTCGTGAAGGAGCATATGGGTTAGGGGCTACTCGATTTGAAACAGCGGTAAAAGTTGTTTTACCTGCTGCGTTATCTGGGGTAATTGCTTCATTTGTACTTGCTGTATCACGTGCTATTGGGGAAACAATGATTGTTACTGTTGCTGGTGGTGCAAGTCCTAAGATGACATTAGATGTAACAGAATCAATTCAAACGTTAACAGCTTATATTGTACAAGTAAGCTTAGGTGACGCGGGATATGGTACAACGATCTATTATAGTATTTATGCAGTAGGAATGACATTGTTTGTGTTTACGCTTGTAATGAACATGCTAGCACAATACATCTCTCGCCGCTTTAGGGAGGAATACTAATTATGAAACTCATTAATCAACAAGCAGTAAAAACAAACACTACAAAACGATTAGCAAAAAATAGTATATATAAATATATTTTTGTAGCTGCAACTTCTTTCGGTTTAATAGTACTTGCTACATTAATCTATCGGGTATTGACTCAAGGATTAGGTTATATTGATTTATCTTTTTTCACAAACTTTGCATCACGTCATGCTGATAAGGCGGGAATAAAGGCTGCTTTAGTTGGAAGTTTGTGGATGATGTCTGTTGTTGCGCCTGTTTCAATTATTCTCGGTGTTGGAACAGCCCTTTATCTTGAAGAATATGCAAAAAAATCTCGTTTTACTGCGTTTATTCAAACGAACATTCAAAATTTAGCGGGTGTACCATCGATTGTTTTTGGATTGCTTGGTTTAACAATCTTTGTACGTACTTTCGGTCTTGGTAGAAGTATATTAGCAGGTGGTTTAACGATGAGTTTGTTAATCTTACCAATTATTGTAGTTGCGTCACAAGAAGCGATTCGATCAGTTCCAAGAGAAATGCGTGAAGCTTCATTTGGTATGGGTGCAACAAAATGGCAAACAATTCGTCAAGTTGTCTTACCTGCTGCAATTCCTGGTATATTAACTGGAGCGATCTTAGCTTTATCTCGAGCAATTGGGGAAACAGCTCCACTTGTTATGATTGGGGCGTTAACATTTGTTGCTTACTTACCAGAAAACTATTTAAGTGGTTTTACGGTTATGCCAATTCAAATTTTTAACTGGACGAGTAGACCGCAAGAAGAGTTCCATTATGTAGCGGCTGGTGGAATCATCGTGCTTTTATTGATGCTTATTATTATGAATTCAGTTGCAGTATTTATCCGTAATAAATTCCAAAAGCGCTATTAAAGTGTTTTGTTAGAAGGGGCTTGAATGATCAAGAACGTGTATATAGTGAATTAAGACTAATTTGAATATTGAATTTTATTTATAGACAATTTCTAGGGAGTTTGAATAGAAGGGTTATTTAGATGAGGGAGGCTTTTTATTATGAAAATGGCAAGTGCAATAAAAGAACATGTGCAAACAAATACAGACAAAGTCGAAAATGTATTCACAGTTAAAGGGTTAAATTTATGGTATGGGGATGACCAAGCGTTAATAAATAATGATATTGAAATTTCTGAGAAGCAAGTTACAGCAATTATCGGACCATCAGGTTGTGGAAAATCAACGTTTATCAAAACATTAAATCGTATGGTAGAAATGATACCTGTCGTACGTACTTCAGGTGAAATTTTCTATCGTGATAGAAATATCTTTGATAAATCATATCGAGTTGAAGAGTTGCGTACGAAGGTTGGAATGGTCTTTCAAAAACCAAATCCATTTCCTAAATCGATATACGATAACATTGCTTATGGACCTCGCATTCATGGAATTCGAGATAAAAAGATTTTAGATCAAATTGTTGAAAAAAGCTTACGTGGCGCCGCGATTTGGGATGAAGTGAAGGATAGACTATCAGAAAATGCATATGGCTTATCAGGTGGACAGCAACAACGTATTTGTATTGCACGTTGTTTAGCAATTGAACCAGACGTGATTTTAATGGATGAACCTACATCAGCGCTAGATCCAATCTCAACATTGAAAGTTGAAGAACTAGTACAAGAGTTAAAGAAAGACTATAGTATTGTTATCGTAACGCACAATATGCAACAAGCTGCACGTATTTCCGATAAAACAGCATTTTTCTTAAATGGTGAAATTGTTGAATTTGATCAAACAGATCGTCTTTTCTCTAATCCTTCTGACAAACGTACAGAAGATTACATTACAGGCCGTTTCGGTTAAAAGGTCTAAAGGGGAAGATTAATTTGAGAGTAAGAGAGCAGTTTGATTTAAAATTGAAGACGCTAAAGGAATTGATTTTAGAGTTAGGGAGTAATGCAGAAATTGCTATTGAAAAAGCCTTACATGCGCTATTAAATAAAGACATCCAGACTGCTCTTAAAGTTATAAATGACGATGTTATAGCTGACAAATTGGAGGAGGAGATTAATAATCTAGCGATAATTTTAATCGCTAGACAATCTCCAGTTGCTATTGACCTTAGACGAATTATAACTGCTTTGAAAATTTCAGCAGAAGTTGAACGTATTGCAGATCTTGCGGTTAATATAGCAAAGGCTTCAATCCGTATAGGTAAGGAGCCCCATCATATTCCCTTAGAACCTTTGTACATGATGATTGAGAAGGTAAAACCAATGTTATCACGAGCTTTACAGGCATATATAGAAGAGGATGTGATGATTGCTAGAAGTGTAGCAGCTGTTGATGATGAAATTGATAACTTATATGCCAACATTATTCCTGGCTACATGGAATATTCGAATCAATATCCAAATGAAATGAATCAAATTACACAATTGCTATTTGTTGGGAGATATATTGAACGTATTGCTGATCATACCACAAATATCTCTGAAGAGGTTGTCTATCTTGTAAAGGGAATTCGGTTTGATTTGAATCAATGATTAATGAAAGAAGAGCAGATTTAGTTCATCTGCTCTTTTTCTGCATTAGTTTCAGAACCAACATCTTGAGGTCGTAAACTTAGGAAGGCGGGTCTTGAAATATAGATTTACTTTGTTAGTAGCTCACTGATTGTTTCATAGCTCATTCCTTTAGTGATTTCGTATGTACCAACTTGAATTGAGCCTGCTAAACCATTTCTCATTAAAAACTTATTGAAGTCATCAGCGTTATCAATAATTTTATTTTCTTCTAGTATTTTCGATACTTCCGTACTACTCGTACCTTCGTGTATAATGTAAGTGAACGAATAGACATCCTCCTGTTCTTCTTTAGTTTCAGACCCCTTAATCTCATTATCTGTGATTAATTCATTGTTTGTATTCTGTTGTTCATGTGTTGCTAGTTGTTCCTTTGTTTTTAACAATATGTCATATTCCTCTTTTGTAAGTTGAACCTTGTTATTTGCTGTTAAATACTCGTTTACATTCTCTTCAGTAATTGTTAATTCAGCAGTAGGACTAAGTTGTTTTGAATCTACAAAATATACGATTGTAAGGATAGTTGCTGCTGTAATCATTCCAAATGCAAATGCTCTTATCGTATTTCGACTCATGAGTACCTCCCTCGTTTATTCATACTTTCTAATATTAATTTGATTTGATCATAAGGCAGATTAAGTTGAGATGAAATTTGTTCATAATTTAATCCTGATTCATACAAGTATGAAATTTTCTCATGATCAGACATAGTCGTAACATTTTTTGTAGCAATAGGTTGCTCTGATGTTGTAGACACAGTTTTTAATGGTTCGTCGTGTAGGATAAACTCTTCTTCTAATACTTTCATTTTCTTCTTTAGTTGATAATTTTCCTTTATCATCGTCATTTGAATTTGCTCAAGTTGCTTTTCAAGGTCAGATATTTTGTCTTGCTTAAAGAAAGAAACACATAACAAAGTAATAGCAACTAGAAACAAAGAAATAACAATCCATTCGAACATCATGCATTCACTCCAAATTATTTGATTTCCTGATCAATTGAATCTTCAATTAATGACATATTATTAAGATAGTAGTCAATTATAATTCCATTGATAGATAATGACACTCAGGGATGAATATGGTTATACTAATTATTTTATGTGAAAATCGGTTATCTTTAGTTTACTATAAATTAAGTTTCACAGAAATTTCTTTTTCCTCAAATTTTGCATAAATGACAAATTCCACTGTTTATAATTTTTGTCGTAAAAAGAATAAAATAGACGATCTTTCATATAAATGTAGTATAATATTTTGTTAAAAAATATTTTTATAGTCTAAAAAGCTATTCTAATCAAGATAATCAACATTCGACAATTTCCACTTATTGTGAAAAGGTAAGCTAAAATGGTATCCTTATATGTATAAACATACTATAAAATAAGGTGTACGGAATCAGGCACCAATAAAAAAGAACGGGAGGAAAGGGTGCCTATCATATGAAAGCAATAGTGTTAGCAGGGGGGAAAGGTACTCGCCTTCGTCCGTTGACCTGCCATTTGTCGAAACCGATGCTACCGATTTTGGAAAAGCCTGTATTACACTATTTAGTGGAAACGTTGTTGCATAATGGTATAGATAAGATTGCATTAACGGTAGAGCACAATGCAACAGCTATTAAAGAGTATTTTCAGGATGGGGAAGAGTATGGGCTAGCTGTTGAATACTTCGAAGAAGAATCTCCGCAAGGAACAGCAGGAGCAATTCGTTATGCAAAATCGTTTTGTGAGGATACATTTTTTGTAATGAGTGGCGACGTAGTTACTGATGTTGACTTAAAAAATGCATTTCGTTTTCATAGGGCCCATGGAGGAATTGCGACTATTTTTGCGAAAGAAGTGGCAAACCCAGAAGAATATGGTGTGTTAACAGTTGGAGACAATCAAATTATTACTAGCTTTGAGGAAAAACCGAGAGACATGAAAAGAGAAAACGCACTTGTTAATACAGGCATGTATATCTTTAATTCTGAAATTTTAAAATATTTAGATGATAATAATACCAAAGATATTAGTCGGGATCTTATTCCTAAGTTACTAAAAAGTGAAGAAAAGATATTTGCTTATGAATTTAGTGAATATTGGATAGACATCGGTGATGTCATTCAATATCGCCAAGTACATGAAGATATTCTATTAAAAAAAGTAAATGTTAATGTGTTAGGAAAGTGGAATGAACAAAAGCAAATTTGGAAAGGCGAAGACGTTTGGATTGAAGAAGGAGCGGATATTGAAGGTCCAGTTTATATAGGAAGCAGTGCAATCATTCGAACTGGTGCAAGGATTGAGCCGTTTTCAGTTATTGGCCATCGAACAGAAGTTCAACCTAATGCCTCGGTGAAAAGATGTATTATTTGGCATAACAGTTATATCGGAAGAAACTCGGAATTAAGAGGTGCAATTATTGCTGAGAAGAATGTTCTTATTGATAATGTTTCTGTTTTTGAGGACAGTATTATCGGTTCTTCAAATACAGTTGGAAGAAATGTCATCATAAAACCAGGTGTAAAGGTTTGGCCTCTTAAAAATATCCATAATGACTGTGTATTAGGTCGTACATTGTATTGGGGAGGGCATCAACCAGCCGCTTTATTTTCCAGTCACTCTATTAGTGGGAAGGCTAACGTTACAATTAAACCCGAACTAATCGTAGCATTATCATGTGCATATAACGACATTTTACAACTCGGAGATGAGATTGTTGTTGGTGCAGATGGTCATAGTTATTCTGAATTATTAAAAGAAATTTTTATCAATACTGTACGAAGTGGCGGAAATAATGTTTTAGAAGTACGAGGTATCCAAATTCCAATTTTTTGTATTGCTATAGCATCACGTAAGAGAAGTAAATGTGGCGTTTTCTTTCAAATGAGAGGAGAAGATGTTTTTATTAGTTGTTTCGACCAAAATGGAGAGCCAATTAATAGTAAAGCACAATATGAATTAGAACGTGCTATCACTCATCGATCCTTTAATCACTTGCCTATAGAGAAAATTGGTAAATATCATCGTATGGAAAGAAGTTCCCAACTTTTTTCATTACATCGGATGAAACTAGATAAACGCTTTTTTATCTATGAGAAACCTTGCTATCTTTCTGCGTGGGAAAATGTGAAAAATAAATTAATTGTAGAAGGTAATTTTGAAGTAGTTCGTTATGAAGATGCTATTTCAATAAAATTTGAGCCCCATGGTTGGATATATATAACGTATTTGGAGTCGAAACAGTTAGTAATTATCTATTCAGATATGAAGATACCGTTAATATTTATCGATTATGTGAACGAAAAAATAAATCAATATCAAAGGGTGTAATAAGATGAGAAATGTGACAAATCAACTTATAAGTTGTTTAGTATCTAATGACGGATTGGTTAAAAATGTACAGACTTTCGAGAAGCATTTTAATTCTGTAAGCGGTATTCTCCATTATGGAGCATCCAAAAATATATCGTATGAGATGAATGATTTGATTCATCCGAAATTGCCTGCATTTGTTCGTAAAGTTGATGTTCATAATTCTAATGAGTCATTGGAATCATTTGAGCTATGGTTTCATCAAAATTTTAAAGAGCAATCTGATGACCAAGTTGCATTCTATAGTCCATGTGAACAAAGCTTCATTCATTACATTGATGGAGTATATTTTCTTTTTACAGTAGAAGGAGAAGTTGCTGATAAAAGCATTAGATATGCGCTGTCTAATGATGCACGTCCTTCATATCAGAAACTCAAAACAAACGATGCGGCAAATTGCTGGCAGCCACTTGCAAGTGGAAGAGTGGATAGTACTCTCTGTTTAAATGGAACATTATTGCCTGATGCGCGTGAAACTTTTTATTTTAAAATGATATCAGCATTATCAGAAGATGAATTATTTTCATATTATGGAGAATTAAGTTGTTTAGATTCGTTTTATTCTATGCTAGAAATTAATCAACATGCTAATCAGTTTGAAACGCCCCCATCAAGTTCTATTGAACCCCAATCTTGTTAAAAACTATAAATATTAATTTAAAAGGTTAGTTTGTGTCAATTAGAACTAATAAAAGTATCCCCAAACTGTTCTCCTGCAACGTATATTTTTAATTAATGGATATATTAACTCCTTCTATAAGACTTAAATATTATCTTGATTGTCTCCTCCATATTTGCTATTATATAAAAGTATGATTGTAACAGGTCGGACAACTAAGTCAATGACCACCTATGATTAGAATGATTTTGTTTGATGGAGGGATACGACATGCGTGTAAATATTACATTAGCTTGCACAGAGAGCAGCGATCGCAACTACATTACGACTAAAAATAAGCGTACGAACCCAGATCGTTTAGAGCTTAAAAAATATTGCCCGCGCTGCCAACGTCACACAGTGCATAAAGAAACAAAATAATCGTGACGAGAGAACACCGCAATCCTTATTAATAAAAGGAATGTGGTGTTTTTTGTGTTCTAAAAAATTGATTGAGTTCGGGTTGAGCATTTACATATATTATCATTTTTAGTAGTTTAAAAGAAGGGAGGTAATTAATATGAAGTTGAAAACACTGCTTATAATGATTGCATTCTATACGATAATCGTGATTAGCTTAACAGTTTACACAGAGCATTCAAAGCTAGATCAACCGTTATTCGCTGATCATTATATTTATAGAGAAGAAAAAGATATAAGAAATGCTTATATATATCTTTATTATGTAACAAACCTAAATGATAACCCTCAGATCACTTCAATTTCGGATAGTTCAACGGAAAAAGGGATAGAGTTCAATATTGTGAGTGAACAGGAATTGTATAACGAAGGAAGGTATACAGTTCACGAATTGCTCATTACTCCACATCGGTATAGAAAAGACTTTGACAATGGAATTGATCTGGAAGAATTACAGGTAACTATGTCTGATGGATCGAGATATGTAACAAAAATAGGTCATATATATATGAAAGAAAAACAAGATGAAGGTAATGATTTGTTTCACTTTGTCTCTACGGTGAGTAGTAATAGGGGATTAACTGAAAGTAAACAATATGCCAATAAAGAATTAATTGTACATCATGCATATGTACCGTTTCTAAAACAAATACAGGCTAATTATGACATTAAAATCAATGGTGATTTGTTAGACTATGAAATAGAGGATGAACAATTAGAAAGTGGGAACGCTCCATTTCATCCTGTTTCGATAAAAAATGCTCCGCTAATGTTAGATGAAGGAGATTATCTTACAGTCATAGCACAATTAATGGAACAAGATAAGTTCATTGCATATGACTTCCCGGTAAGTGTGCTTGTAGAGGCTGATAAAAAGTATATAAAGGAAGTTAATTTAATTCAGGACACACCTAGATTTTCAAAAGAGTCGATGCAGGAATTATTGAAAGAGCGAGGTGAACAACCTTGAATTACCCATTCACACTTCTAATATGGGGTTATGTGATTACAATTTTTGATTTCAGAATCAATGGTTTTAACATTGTGTTCGATAGTATAGGTTGGATCATGGTTGCGTTTGCTATCGCTAAATTACCTAATATTCGAAGCTTTACATTCGCTAAGCGAGCTGCTGTGATCGTCGTCTTTTTATCTTTACCAGAAATATTTCCTCAAGCATATTATGAACATAATAATATGTCTGCAAGTGTTACGTTTATATTTACAGTGATAACTGGCCTTAGTCAACTGCTCATCATGTTTATTGGTGTGAACTTATTAAGTGGATTTGCTGAATTATTAAAAGGAAAATCGGATGTAACTGAACGGTTAGAAAAATTCAAAAAGACTTATCTCATTGTGCAAACAGTTGTTTCTTTTGGATTACTCGCTAGATTTGTTATTTTTGATGAGTGGTTATTCTTATTAGTTGCTTTAGTTATAATTGCTTGGCTATTTCATATTTACTTAATCTTTCTATTTAATCGTGTGAAGCATGTTTTTAAAGAAGTTGGTCATATTTCGCCTGAAGCATGATTAATTTTGAAATGAGCTATAATTGCTCATTATAATAACAGTTTAAGGAGTGCTATCATGTTCGTTGAGTTTTTTGCCGTATTTTTTATCATTTTCGTTTTTGTATTGTTGACAGGTACTTCGAAAAGAGTAAAGGTGTGGTTTGGCACAATCTATACTTCAATAGCGATTATTTTTATAACAGGTTCATTGGTAGTTAGGTTCCGAACTAGTTATTTTAAATTGAGTGAAAAAGAGTGGATAGCAAATGATGGTCAGGTAAAATTAGGAGATTGGGTTATTCCGTTTTACCTTATTGGAGCAGCATTGTTATTAATATTAATCGACTATCGATTTTATCAAAAAGCAAGTGAATCTGATGGTACTTCGAAATGGATGTTCATCATTCTAGGATCATTATTTTCACTCTTTTATTGCTTCAGTGTTTTATCAATGTTACTTGCTGTTGCTTTTATGTTTTATCCATTTGCACCTTGAACAAATATTGGGGGAATTATATAAATATTGAAATTATACTTATATCCTTATTCATTACGTTTCTTTGCGTTATGTTCCTTCACTCGGTTCAAAATAAGAAAGGTTACAAACCCAAAATCACGAAAGCGATTTTTAAACTATTTTTTCCGCTGTTATCAAGCTTATTTATTAGTCGGTGAGGGTTTAATCGTTGGATTCATTAGTGCCATTTATTATGCCTTTCGATTGCATCAATATTGTTCGATTACATATTAGTAAAACTTAAGAGATGAATTTTTACGATGAAATTCGCCTGACCAAGTGGGATAGGATGAGTGAATTTTAATCATCATGCACAATTTCTCAATAGCGTGATATAGAAAGTTAAAAGAATTCAAGTAGCGTAGTAGAATACAATTGTGATGACGAGCTTGAGCTGTGTTCTTAAAATATCAAATAACAAAATTCTATTTAATGAGGTGAAACTGTGGATGAGAAAAAGAGATTTCGAGACAAAATGAAAATACGTTTAAAACAAGTTAATCAACATACATATGAACAGTGGTCTGAACAAATTGCTAACTTATTATATGAGCAATCAGTTTGGCTTGAAGCAAAGACTATCGGTTTAACCGTGCCGATGCCAAGAGAAGTAAATACTCGCATAATAATGGAACAAGCGTGGAAACAAGATAAGCAGGTTGCTACACCTAAGTGTATTCCCTCTCAACGTAAAATGGATTTTCGCCAAATCGAAAGTGAATCAGATCTTGAACAATCTTATGCAGGATTGTATGAACCAATCCCTGAGAAGACTTTACGTATTGAAAAAAATGAAATTGATTTATTAATCGTACCTGGATTGTGCTTTGATCAAAGTGGATATAGGCTTGGCTTTGGAGGCGGCTATTTCGATCGTTACTTAGAAGGTTTTCGTAATCATACAGTAGCATTAGCATTTGATTTTCAAGTCTTATCATACATACCAACTGAGAAGTATGATTTGAATGTGGATTTTCTCATTACAAATAAAGGAGTACAACAATTTGAGTGAGCTTTTGGGAGTCTTTTTTATCATTCTTGTTCCAATACTAGGGTGGCAATTTCGATTGTTAACAATTTCTGGATTGATAGCGGCATCATTAATTGGATTATTGATCTTAATGGGTTATGGAGTAGAAGGGTTGATTATTATTGGGTCTTTCTTTGCTTCCTCAAGTATATGGAGTAAATATAAGGCTAATAAAAAGGAAAAAGCACAAGATAAGAATGCGAAATCAGATAGAAGAGATTGGACTCAAGTATTAGCAAATGGTGGAGTTGCTGCATTTTCCGCATTGCTAGGTTTAATTACAGGTAATGAAGTATTTTATTACTCATTTGTCGTCGGATTAGCTGCAGCGAATGCAGATACATGGGCATCAGAAATTGGTGTATTAAGTAGGAGGGAGCCTTTTCATTTACTAAAATTGCGGAGGGTAGAACGTGGAACATCTGGAGCAGTTAGCATTCTTGGTTTGTTTGCATCATTGGCTGGTTCAAGTTTTGTCGTGATTGTGGCATTGTTTGTAAGTGAGTCAGCTATAATACATCACTTTATACCTCTTATATTACTTGGCTTTTGTGGCAGTATAATCGATACACTTATTGGAGCAGGAATACAGGTTCACTACAAATGTACCGTTTGTGGAACTGAAACAGAGAAACCAATTCATTGTAGTTTAGGAACAAAGAGAATAGCTGGAATACGTTATGTAAATAATGAAGTTGTGAACTTTATTTCAGGAGTAATCCCTGCTACTGTTGCCTATTTCATTTTTTCTTAACTAGCTGTATTAGTGAATAAACTATGATTTACATGGAATATTCGACCTGTTATATGAAAAAATTGAAATTGTCACAATTTCGAAAGAACTAAAACGCTTACAGCCACTTTGAAAGTTTGTGAAATAGTGTACAATGTGGATATAAAGATAAACAACATATCAAAAGGGTGATAAAAATGAATAACCGTGTAAATAGAGTAGCGTTAATTGGTACAGGATTTGTAGGTTCAAGTTATGCTTTTGCGTTATTAAATCAAGGGATCGTTGAAGAGTTAGTTTTAATCGATGCAAACGAAGAAAAAGCTTGCGGAGATGCAATGGACTTAAATCATGGTCTAGCATTTGCACCTTCTTCTATGAAAATTTGGAGCGGTACTTATGAAGATTGTAAAGATGCTGACCTTGTTGTCATTACAGCAGGTGCAAATCAAAAGCCAGGTGAAACTCGCTTAGACTTAGTAGAAAAAAATGCAGCAATCTTCAAAACAATCGTAACATCGGTTATGGAAAGTGGTTTTGATGGCATTTTCCTTGTTGCTACTAATCCAGTTGATATTATGACATATGCAACTTGGAAGTATTCTGGTCTTCCGAAAGAGCGAGTAATCGGTTCTGGAACGATTCTTGATACAGCTCGTTTACGCTTCTTAACTGGTCAATATTTTGAAATTGATACGCGAAATGTGCATGCTTATGTAATAGGTGAACATGGTGATACTGAACTTCCGGTTTGGAGTTTAGCAAAAGTAGGTGGACGTTCTGTTTGTGAATTGGTTGAAGAGAATGAACAGTATAAGAATGAGGACTTAGATGATATTTTTGTAAATGTTCGTGACGCTGCATATCATATTATCAATCGTAAAGGTGCGACATATTACGGTATTGCTATGGGTATGGTTCGACTAACGAAAGCAGTCCTTAATAATGAAAACTCAATCTTAACCGTGTCTGCATATTTAGAAGGTGAATATGGTCAAAATGACGTATACGTGGGTGTACCAGCAGTTGTTAACCGTAATGGTCTTCGTGAAGTAATCGAAATTAACTTAAATGAAAAAGAAAAAGAACAATTTAAGCATTCAGCAGAAGTGTTGAAGAAAACAATGGCTCCAATTTTTGGATAATACCCTGAATAAATGTTAATATATGTTAAAGTGTCAAACTCCCAGCAATTATAGTTGGGAGTTTGTTTTATTTTGAATAGTTGTCAATTTCTGAAAAATTGACTTTAGGATGAAGTTTTCAATACAATAATTATTGTAAAGTAATAAACTTTAATGGAACGAAGCATAAAAGCGTAAATGCAAGAAAGAGTATGGGGGATATTTTTAATGGAGAAACAAATTTCATTTTTTCAGACAATAGGGTTGTTCGCTGCACTTTTATCTATTATTTTTTATGGTATTTTTGAATTAGGTGTACATCCCCATATGCCACTTCTATTATCGATTGTCTTTTTAGCGGTGGCTGCGAGAGGGTTTGGTTTCAAGTGGAATGAGATTGAAAAAGGGCTTGTAAATGGTGTAACTGTTGGAATTAAGCCGCTGTTCATACTTGGTCTCATTGGGATCGTAATTGGTGTGTGGATGCAGAGTGGGGCAGTTCCTACTTTATTACATTTAGGTTTTAAATGGATAAACCCAGAGTGGTTTACAATTAGCGCGTTGTTTGTGACAGTTCTCGTTTCTACTTTCACTGGAAGTTCGTTTACAACAGTTGGTACAGTAGGTGTAGCATTAATGGGGATCGCAAGCGGGCTTGGTGTGAATCCAGGCTTGGCAGCAGGTGCAATCGTTTCAGGTGCTTTATTTGGAGATAAAATGTCTCCTTTATCCGATACGACGAATTTTGCACCAGGTATTGTGGGTGTTGACTTGTTCTCGCATATTCGTCATATGCTTTGGACGACGATACCAAGCTTTATTGTAACAATCATTTTTTTCTTAATCATGCGTGAAGGTAATGTAGGTACTGTTGAATGGGAAAACCTTAAACAAGCTCAGATTATTCTTAGTCAGCATTTTAACTTAACAGAGGTTACGTTACTTTCACCACTTCTTGTTATGATTCTTGCGTTTCGTCGTTTTCCTACGATACCAACATTAATTGCTGGAATTGGTTCGGGTGTAATACTTGCTCATCTTACACAGGCAAATGTCACTGTCCAATCATGGATGAATGTTATGCAGAAAGGTTTTGTTCTAGAAAGTGGTAATGAAATTGTTGATGGGATCGTAACTCGTGGTGGATTACAGTCAATGATGGGGTCAATTTCACTAATTATTATTGCATTGGCTCTTGGCGGTTTGATTCATCATCTCGGTATGCTCCAAACGCTTATTAAAGGCATTTCTAAGATGATAAGGCGACAAGGTGACGTAATCGCATCAACCGTAGCGGCATCACTTGGAGTCAACTTATTAACAGGTGAACAATATTTATCAATTTTGTTACCAGGTCAAACCTTTTCTGATATGTATGATAAGTTTTCTTTGGATCCGAAAAACTTATCTCGTACGCTAGAAGATGCTGGTACACTTATTAACCCACTCATTCCATGGGGAGTAAGTGGAGCATTCTTTTCAGAAGCACTTGGAGTAGCAGTGTTGGATTATTTACCGTATGCAGTTTTCTTATATGCATCACCTATTATTGCTATCTTACTCGGTTATTTGAACATTGGGATTGCGAAGAAAGTAGTTTAATGAAGTGAACCTGAGCAATAAGAATATTTTTACACAGTGACTTAATTACAGTAAGATTCTTATAAAGTTTAGTATCTCTTTTGCATGTTAGTGAAACTGTGATTTTTTTGGATAAAATGGCCTTGAATAACTCAAAGTATGTGTAAGGAGGGAATGGATGATGCGAAATTCCTTTGTACGTGTACTGTTCATGTTTATAATGATGTTTTTACTTATTCAGTTTCGTTATTCAAT
This sequence comes from Bacillus solimangrovi, assembly GCF_001742425.1. GTDB lineage: Bacteria > Bacillota > Bacilli > Bacillales > Bacillaceae_N > Bacillus_AV > Bacillus_AV solimangrovi. Next base: position 27,842 of record NZ_MJEH01000021.1, on the reverse strand, counting down.
CTTAAACGCAGTTCTTCGCATGACATTAATTCGCCGATTTGCTGTCTCCTCATTAATGAGAATGCCTTGGTTACGAGGGTTGTTCATGAGACAAATGTTTAAGTATTAATTAAGTAATGGGGAAAGACGTATTTGCTAGTGTGAATACGTCTTTTTCTTTTGTTTTACTTCTTAATTGGTTATACAATAAGGAGAATGAGAAATGAATACAGTATGGCTTTTAATGATTTAAATAGTAAGCCTTTACGTATTACATAGGAAAATAAGGGAATGAGAAAAAGTGAAGTGGGACTGTATTTGTTTTGATTTAGATAATACATTATGTGATTATGAACGTGCATTTGAATCAGGGATGCGCACTAACTATGCCCTCTTTTTAAAGAAGCACTGGAAAGATACATCATTCCCAACTCCAGAGGAATGGTTTCCTGTTTACAAGTCTTATTGTGATAGATATTGGCACAAGGTAGAAAATGAAAGCTTATCTAAGCGTGATTATCAAAGAAAAAGATTAGTCGATTCTTTATTACAATTTGGTGTTGAAATCTCAAATGAGAGTGCCGACTCGTTTCAAAATAGTTTTTATAAGTTAGTTGATGAGCACGTATTACTCTTTCCAGGGATAGAGCATTTACTTGATGAATTAAAGGCATATGGTACGAAACTGGGGATTATTTCAAATGGGCGTGTAGATACACAAAAACGAAAGATTGATCGCTTGAAATTATTTAAGTGGTTTTCAATGGATTCAATCATTATTTCAGATGAAGTTGGAGTGGTTAAACCAGAAGCTAAAATTTTTCAATGTGCTGAACAAAGATTGAAAGCAGAAAAAGATCGGAAATTATTTGTTGGAGACTCATGGGAACTGGACGTATGTGGAGCGATTAATGCAGGTTGGGGAGCACTTTATTTTAATACGAGAAATAAGGTGATAAAAATTAACAATCCCGAGATTGATGAGTGCAAAACAATCCAAGAACTGACTGAGACTATATTCTCAAGATGAATAGAATATAAGAAGAGGTTGAAACGAAGGTTGGTGATAAATCTTGAATTTCACAGAGCAAAATTTAGTGTATTGGAATCTTGTTAAAGAGTTAATTGCCACATACGAGTATCAAATTGTTCAAATTGATCAACGTGGTGAAGTATGGTTACAATCACCCGAAAGTATTAATGCTACGTTAATCCGATTAAGAAGACAAGATATTGATTGGGCAAATTGGATTAAGCAAGATTTTGATTTTACCAAGAAGCAGATAAAACAAGTGAAGCGAAGTCAGTTTGGTAGTAAAGGAAAAGCACTCAATGTTTATGTGAGTACATATCCTCCAGTGGATAGTTGGGAACATATGGTGGAAAGTGAGCAGAAAATTGACACGATTTTGATTGATACGGAGAATCGTGATGAACAGGTAAAGAAATTATTTCAACTATTAGACCTTCCTTTACCAAGTTATAAATTATGGATTGAAGGAAATGATGAAACTGTTGTTACATTGCGCGATGATGTTTACCAGTTGAGAGAAACACAAAATCAACAAATGAGACAAGTGTTTTCAAATGGGAAACCCTTCATGACTTACATTTTTATTGCAATTAATATTATGATGTTTGGGTTGCTAGAGCTAGCTGGTGGAAGTGAAAATCCTGCAGTGTTAATTCAATATGGAGCGAAATACAATCCAAGTATATTAGACGGTGAGTGGTGGCGTTTAATCACGCCTGTTTTTTTGCATATTGGCTTTTTACATTTATTTATGAATACACTTGCCTTATATTATTTAGGTACAGCGGTTGAACGGATATATGGTAGTGTTCGATTTACTTTAATTTACTTGACAGCAGGTTTTGCCGGTGCGGTAGTTAGTTTTGCATTACATGCACAATTGTCAGCAGGGGCTTCTGGTGCAATCTTTGGTCTCTTCGGGTCATTGCTTTATTTTGGTGTATTACGACCACAATTATTTTTTCGAACAATGGGGATGAATGTGATTGTAGTGCTAGCTATTAATTTGGTTTTCGGATTTGTCGTACCAGTAGTAGATAACAGTGCACATATTGGTGGACTTGTTGGTGGGTTTCTTGCTTCGGCAATTGTGCAGATGCCCCAAGTACGGAAGGTAGCACGTTCAACTCTTGTATTAATTGTGACGGCTGGTTTAGGAATTGGAATTGTTTGGTACGGTTATAACTTTCCAGTACAAGCTCAAGATCCGATTACAGTAAGTTTAAGAATGCAACAATTGTTTGAAGAGGAACGTTTTGAACAGGCATATAAAGAAATAGTGTATTTTATGGATGAAAATGATGATGTCCCTGCGGAAATATATTTTTGGCGTGGAGTAACAGAATATGAATTACAAATGTTTACTGATTCGAGAAAGCATTTTGAACAAGCGATTGAAAAACGAGATGACTTTCATGAGGCTTATTACAATTTGTCTCTTATTTATAAACAAATGAACAATATAGAGAGTGCAAAAAAGATGGCACAAACTGCATTGCAGCTTGCACCGGATAATTCTTTATACGAACGTCTAGTAGATGAACTTAATCGTTCTCAATAATATTGAATAAGCTGATTTGGGTCGCCGTTGATATCCTCAATTAATACGATTAGGTGTGTGTCATTAAATAAAATAAGTGGAATGGTACTTCCGATTGGATTAATGGTTGTACCATTCTCTTTTTTTATGCCTAGATAATAGTTTTTGTACAAACCTTCCCAAAGCTGTCCGAGAATACGTTGTGATTCTGCTACTGTCTTATTCGGTAACGGTTTATCAGTATACTGGTGAAGACTTGTTAAAGGAATAAGCTTATATTGCTTTACTGGTATGTTATATGTATCGATAAGACGTGTCCAACTATATTTCAGCGCTTGTGCTGTAGCACGATCAAGTGTTTCTTTCCACTCTTTTTCTGCGGTTGTTGAAGCCGTTGAGAATGATTCGAGTGGTTGCAGGGGTGAGTCAATGATATATAGTTGTGCATAACTCATTAATTGTTGTCCCTTAATGATATCGTCCGGGTAATGAGCCTCGGCGTGATGTAAGGATAACGCACTGAGGTGACTACTATCTTCACCTTTTATTTTCTTCTCTTGGCTAAGAATATTTGTATTCTCTTTCCATTTCCCGAGCGTTGCGATTAGCTTTCCATCGGAAAAGAGTAGGCTAATATCTTGACGTAAATATACATTTCGATTTGATTTTGATGAAACCTTCCAGTCGATAACATACTCATCTTCATCCTTTTCATCAAGCAATAATAGGCTCGTTTGTATATTTTCAAAAGAAATTGTTTCATCTATCGGAAAGTAGATCATCGTCTCTTTTAATGTGGGGTTAATAGTTATGTAAAAATAAACAACTGCTGTAAGTAAACTGATCAAAGTGAACGCAAATATGCGCCATCGCTTCACATTTTCCACCTCTTTTGGACAATCCTTATGTTTCACTGTATGTTGAGGTCCCTTTAATTATGATTCTTTTCATTTTAGGAAAAAAGTATGATTTTACGAAAATAGGTTAATGATGGGAATTAGGATTTCCTAATTGAGGAGGACCATGATGACCAAGAATACGAAAGAAGTATTGGTGAAACCTTCTATAGATGAAAATGTAGCCTATTTAAAAGAACGACTCGGTGTTGGGAAGAGCTTCGATGTCGTGAATCTAGACCTTGAATATGCTGGACGTAAAATGGCGATGTTTCTTATTGATGGGTTTGTAAAAGATGATATTTTACACTATTTAATGAAATTGCTTTCTCAGCTTCATCCGAGAGATTTAGAGCCTGATCCTTTAGAAAAATTATTGAAAACACACCTTTCCTATGTCGAAATCGAAAAAGTAAAAGATTTAGAAAAGGTTGTTGAAGGTGTGCTTTCTGGTCCGACTGCACTTGTAATTGATGGTCTCGAACATGTTATTATGATTGATGCACGAACTTATCCAGTGCGAGGACCGTCTGAACCAGATGTTGAACGAGTTGTACGTGGCGCTCGTGACGGATTTGTTGAAACGATAATTTTTAATACTGCACTTACAAGAAGACGGGTGCGTGATCGTTCTTTAAGAATGGAATATATGCAAATTGGAAGACGATCAAAAACAGACATATGTGTGAGTTATATAGAAGATATCGCTGATCCTGAATCGGTTAAAATGATAAAAAATTCATTACATAAAATTGATACTGACGGTTTACCAATGGGGGAAAAAACACTTGAGGAGTTTTTATTTGGTAGACATTGGAATCCTTATCCACTCGTGAGGTATACAGAACGACCAGATACAGCGGCTTCACACTTATTTGAAGGTCATATTTTAATTATGGTTGACGGATCACCAAGTGTCTTAATTACACCAACTACATTTTGGCATCATTTACAGCATGCAGAAGAATATCGACAAAAGCCTATTGTGGGAGCGTATTTGAGGATTGTACGTTTTTTAGCAGTAGCGATGTCTATTTTCTTATTACCAATATGGTATTTATTTGCTGTTCAACCTGAGCTGTTGCCTGATAATTTAGATTTCATTGGTCCTACCGATTCGGGAGAAATTCCACTTTTAATTCAATTTTTCATTATTGAAATAGGAATTGATATGCTAAGAATGGCAACCATTCATACTCCTTCTTCACTAGCTACAGCTTTGGGACTTGTTGCGGCATTAATGATTGGCCAAGTTGCTGTTGAAGTTGGATTATTCTCGTATGAGGTTATTTTGTACTTTGCTATTGCGGCAATTGGTACATTTGCAACACCTAGTTATGAGATGGGACTTGCTAATCGACTCGTGCGCTTAGTGCTCTTATTTGTAACAGGGATATTTGGTGTGTATGGTTTTGTCATTGCGGTAACGATTTGGATTTTGAGTTTGATGAGAATGAAATCTCTAAATACTCCTTACCTTTGGCCATTTATACCGTTTTCTCTACGTGCAATGCGAGATATCATATTGCGTTCACCGATGCCCCTTAAAAATCGAAGACCACGATTTCTCAATCCACAAGATCCAGATAGGTAATACAAAGTGACTCCTTTCTAATGAAAGGAGTCGTTTTTTTGGATCTAAGAGCTAATAGGGAGTAGTTGTGTTTCTAATAGATTACCTCCCAATCTGTAAAATGAGTGTGATATAATGATTTTAACTTAAATCACATATTAAGAGGGTGGAATTGTAGTTGGAAACCATCTATGATATACAGCAGTTATTGAAGAAGTTTGGAACTTTTATTTATGTCGGTGATCGATTAGCTGATTTAGAATTGATGGAACAAGAAATACGAGAACTGAACAAGTCCCAGCTGATTGATCCGAAAGATTATCAGATGGCGATCTTATTATTGCGCCACGAAGCAGCTAAGGAACGTGACAAGCAAATGTTGAGGAGTGAAGGGAAATGAATGAAAACTTGTATGTAGGTATAGATCTTGGGGGAACATCTACTAAACTTGCCTTTGTTTCTGAAGAAGGAAATATTGTACATAAGTGGTCTATCCCGACAGACACAAGCAACAATGGTGAACAGATTATTACTCATATTGCTCAATCTATTGATGAACAACTGGTTAAAACAAACAATAAGAAAGAAAGCTTACGTGGTTTAGGTATGGGGGCGCCTGGTTTTATTGATTTGGAAACAGGTTTTGTCTATCAAGCAGTGAATATTGGGTGGCGTGATTACCCATTAAAGGATAAATTAGAAGAAGTTTTAGGAATTCCTGCTGTCATTGACAACGATGCAAATGTTGCTGCGCTTGGTGAGATGTGGAGAGGTGCTGGAGATGGTTCGAAGCAACTTCTATGTGTGACACTAGGAACAGGTGTTGGTGGCGGAATTATTATTAATGGCAACATTGTTCATGGTATTAATGGTATGGCAGGTGAGATTGGGCATATTACTGTTCAAACTAGTGGAGGTGCTCCTTGTAATTGTGGTAAGTCAGGTTGTTTAGAATCTTTTGCATCTGCAACAGGTATTGTGCGACTTGCTGAAGAAGCTGTGAAAGAACACCCTGATAGTCAATTAAATGAACTTGATAAAATCACAGCTAAAGCAGTATTTGAATTAGCTGAAAAAGGTGACCAAGTTTCAAACAGTGTCATTGAACAAATGACACATGTATTAGGGCTAGTGCTTGCGAATTTATCAAATGCAATTAACCCTGAAAAAATTGTAATTGGTGGAGGCGTATCGATGGCCGGTGAACCTTTGCTTAAATTACTTCGAAAACAATTCAAAGCGTTTGCATTGCCACGTGTGAATGAAGGTGTGGATTTTGAGATTGCTACATTAGGAAATGATGCCGGAGTTATAGGTTCGGCATGGCTTGCAAAAGAAAAAGTATAATCTTACAGAAGAGAATGGCTAATACATGGCCATTCTTTTTTTTGAAAAGTTTAGAGAAGAGCATAACTTCTAAGATACGTTTAACTTTAGATGGAAATAGGTTTTAGTCATAAGTCGATTTGTGAGGGGAAGGAATGAACCAACTCAATTTATGCTTCTCACACGCAAGCTAGCGATATACGATTACTTCGTATGTTTGAAAGTACCCCCTATTAATGTTTACCTTTTATTACTACCAATGAGTAGTTGACAAGTTTAAGGAGAAATTTATAACAATTAAATGTCAGTGGTTATTGAAGGTATGAGCCTTGGATCTAGAAGCTAGTAGAAAAATTGTTGCTATGTTTTCCTATATTCCCTCATATATATGTAATAGTTTGCTAATGAGGAGGGAAGAGATGAAAGTATACTTACGTCAAGGTGATTCCTTCTGGTATTATAGCCAGTTGTTTCAGATACCTTTGAATTTAATTAGTGATTCAAACCCAACATTAAACCCTCAACAAATAATGATCGGTCAAGAAGTGGCTATTCCTGGTTTTATATTGGAGCCTTATCAAATTCAAAGTGGTGATACGTTTTATAAAATTGCTGAGAAGTACAATTTACACGTTGATTCACTAATGCTTGTTAATCAACGAGTTAATCCAAACGCATTACAAGTTGGTTCATACATTCAAGTGCCAGTAAGAGTTGTTCAGCCAATTGTTAATGGAAATCGCCCATATAATTCTGAGATTATGATGGATGAAATCAACCAGCTCCTTGAAATATATCCTTTCATGAAAAAAGGAGCGCTTACGGAGACATATTTAGAGAATCCGGTGATTGAATTGCAGGTAGGTACGGGTGATAAAAAAGTTCACTGGAATGGTTCGTTTCATGCTAATGAATGGATTACAACGCCTATTATTATGACCTTTTTAAATGACTATTTATTGGCGCTTACCAATCAATCCTCGATTCGTGGGATTAATATGTTACCGTTCTATTCACAAGTATTACTATCCATTGTCCCAATGGTAAATCCTGATGGGGTGGACCTCGTTATAAATGGTTTACCTGAAAAGGAACCATATCGCTCAAGCGTGCTTGAAATGAATGATGGTTCAATGGATTTTTCCGGTTGGAAAGCAAATATTCGAGGAGTCGATTTGAATAATCAATTTCCAGCGCAATGGGAAATTGAAAAAGAAAGAAAACCTCAGGCACCTGGACCTCGAGATTATCCAGGTCCTAGTCCACTATCTGAAGCTGAGTCATTAGCGATGGCTAATCTAACGAGGAAGCGTGACTTTGATTGGGTACTCGCATTTCATACGCAAGGGGAGGTCATATATTGGGGTTTTATGAATTTAGAGCCACCGTATGCAGAGACAATTGTGAATGAATTTTCACGAGTGAGTGGTTATGTACCAATCATGACAGTTGATAGTTATGCTGGTTATAAAGATTGGTTTATTCAAGATTGGCAACGTCCAGGATATACCGTTGAACTAGGTAAAGGTGTTAATCCACTTCCACTTTCACAGTTCGATGAGATATATGAAGAGACTATCGGAATTTTCTTAGCTAGTATGTATATGTGAGAAAAGCACCTCTTTTGGAGGTGCTTTTTTACTATAAAGATATGAAGTATAATATCATAAGAGGAAATATACGTGAATAAAAAGAATAATAGTATTAAATGACTTTTTTTGTATCTTTAATTTGAGAAGAAACTATTTATAAGAATATGAAGTAATAACAGTGTCGAAAGTTGCGTTGTTTTTATGCAACAGTTCTAATCATAGTAGGTGATTGTTAGAGGTGATGAGATTGCATGTACGGTTGTTTTTATTAATGTTATGTTTCTTAATGTTGGTTAGTTGTTCATCTGCTCAGCTTGTAAAAGAGGCAGCTTCGCATAAATTATCAATTAAAGAAAAGGAAGAGATTTCTGTAAGTTTTTTTACAAATAAAACGATTATTCCGAATCAAAGTGAAGGACAAAGCTTTCACGGTGTTGTCGATTGGTATGATAATGACTCTGTCTTATATCTAGGGCAGGAAGGTAGCTTCAGTAATATTTATACTTATGATTTATTTAGTGGTAAGAGTAATTTATTCTACTCATCAGAACATCTTATTTCTGAAGTGAGTAGTAACGAAAGTAATACACTCTTCGCTGTACAGTCTGTTCAAACAAACCAGAAGACACTCTTGCAAATTCTTGACCGTGAAGGAGAAGAATTTTTCAGGTGGGATGGTTATGTAGACAGGGTTCAAGTGATGTGGCATCCATTAAAAGATAAAGAACTTATTCTTAGTGTTCTTGAGAAAGATTGGACGTTTTCTGTTCTTCATGTAAATATTGTGACTGGTAATTTGACACCAATAGATGTAGATAATCCTTTTGTACAGTGGGTTGATAATGATCATATTGCTTACTTGAATTGGTACCAAGATGAACAGAGTTTTACTGCGCCGGTTATAATAACCGATGTTAATTCGATGGAAGTTGAACATACATTGCAAGATTTTTTTGCAATATTTTCTTTTCCACATTATTTACTCGGACTTTCATCAATTGGACCATCACATGATTTAGCTCAGTTTACTTTTTATGATAGTATGACACTCAATGAAATCGTTCAGATGACTGTTCCTGTTCTACAAACATATTCAGAACAACAATGGATACCGAATTATTCGTTTGATTCTCACAATGAGATTTTCTATTATTTTAGACCAATCCATTCAGGTAATATTAGTAAGTATGATAATGATTTTGAGTTAACTTCATTTTCTTTACGTGATCAGGAAGAAAAAGTAATACATGTTTCTGAAAGAAATGTACCACTGAAAGTATCTCCCGATGGAAGTTTGTGTATAGTAGGAGATCGCCTAGAGAATGTTATTATTTTTGAATCAGGTCAATTAGTTCCATTGTTTATGTAAGGAAGCTGGGGATACCTCAGCTTCTTCTGTGTTTTTATAGTGGTTATTAGAGGAATGCTATGAATAGAGTGGACGGCATATGTGAATAGAAATATATTTACTATTTCTAATCGCTGATTAAATCGATTTGATTTGTACTAGTTTTTTACCATTTTTTCGTATATGTTTTTCAGTAGTATAAATAACAGAAGAAAAAGAAAATGAGGAGGGGTGAGATTGTCTGATGTAATTTTTGAAATAAATAATGTATGTACTGATTGGTTAGAAGATATTCGATTACAAGTTAATTACAATGATTTTGTAACGTTAATTGGTCCATCTGGAGCAGGTAAGAGTAGTTTGTTGTATTTATTGAATAGGCTTAAGGATCCGAATCAGGGCATGATTTATTACCGTAGTCAATCGATCTTAGACTATTCTATACAACAGTTGCGGAAAGAAGTAGGAATGGTTTTTCAACAGGCCAATTTGTTTCCAGGTACCGTGAGAGAGAATCTTCTCTATGGACCAATCTATCATAATGAATATGAGAATGGTTTGGAAGAACGTCTTATAGAGATGGTACAGTTACCTAAGGATTATTTAGTTAGGAATGTTGAAGACTTGTCTGGAGGAGAGAGGCAACGAGTTGCATTTGCGAGAACATTAGCAAATAATCCTAATGTATTATTACTAGATGAACCAACGAGTGCGTTAGATCTGCGGACAATTCAAAGTATAGAAGGAATGCTTATGCAATTAGTCAAAGAACAAAATAAGACGATATTAATGGTAACTCATGACCTTAGTCAGGCTAGAAGATTAGGTACAAAAACAGTATTTATGAGTGGAGGACGTGTTGTAGAGGTTAACGATACAACTTCTCTATTTTCATCACCTCAAACTAAATTATTACGACATTTTATTAAGGGGGAACCAAATTGACTCCGTCCATATCGAATACATCAATGTTATTTCTTATGACGTTTGTATTCATTCCGATGCTTCTCTCTTATTTATATGCATTGAAAGTTGAAAAAGATGTATTATGGGCATCGTTAAGAGGTAGTGTTCAACTTTTTGCAATTGGATATGTACTTACATACCTCTTCTCGTTACCCCCATTATTCGGTATCACATTTATGTTAATTGTGATGATTTCAGTGGCAGGTATAAATGCTTCGAGGCGAGGAAAGTCCTTACCCTATGTGCGTGTAAAAACGTTTTTGACATTGATTGTAATTGAGGTATTTGTTCTATCATTATGGTTAATATTTAATATGATTTCATTCAAAGCAGAAGAAGTCATTCCGATGAGTGGAATGGTGATCGGAAATTGTATGGTTGCAATTGGATTAGCCTTAAATCGAATGAAAGATGAATTTTCAGAAAGTAAAGGACGGATACTTGCTGCATTGTCATTAGGAGTATCAGCCAAAGAGGCATCTAAACTAATTATTCGGAAAACGTTACGTGCCGCTATGATTCCAAATATTGATGGGTTAAAAACGATTGGGCTTGTGCAATTGCCTGGTATGATGACAGGACTTATCTTAGGGGGTGTAAGCCCCATTGATGCAATTCGATATCAACTTGTTATTTCTTTAAGTATCTTTTCAGCTGTCTCTTTAAGTGCCATGATGATCACAGCTTTAATGTATAAAAGTTTTTTCAATGAGAATATTCAGTTGCTTGATTTCGAGGAATAGGTTATCATTCATTCGTGAAAGGGAGTGTAGCAAATGGCAATTGTAGATGTTACGGTTATTCCAATTGGAACAGATACTCCAAGTGTGAGTACATATGTGGCAGATATCCAAAGGATTCTTGAAAAATATAAAGTTGAAGGGAAAATTAACTATCAATTAACTCCGATGAATACAATTATTGAAGGGGAATTATCAGACTTACTTCAAGTTATACAAGCAATTCATGAAGCACCTTTCCAACAGGGAATTCAACGTGTTGCAACTAATATACGCATTGATGACCGTCGTGATCTGAAACGATCAATGAACGATAAGTTAGAAAGTGTACATAAACATTTACAAGCGTAAAAGAAAAAGCCATTCAAACCTCAATAGGTTAGAATGGCTTTTAGTACATAGTCAATACATGACATGTTCATTTCTGTTTATAAGAAATGAATGGAATTAATGGGCTGGTACTGGTACACCATGACCTCCCAAGATTGCGATAAAAGTCATTACTGAGAACCAACCAAATACTAGTGTTGTGCCACTTGCAAATAAGATTGCAAGTGCATTCTTACGAGCTAATGAACGCAACGTTCCAATTGCTGCAACAATTGTCACTAGTGTAAAGATAATTACAAGACCCATGAATGATAACCTCCCTATCGTTAAGTGTTTCTACACAATAGACGACAAATGGCATTTGTCTATTCGAGTATATTATGTAAGAAAGACATAAATGCACTTACTACTCATTCTAATCTTTTTTGAGAAGTTTGTCGAGTTCAAAAAATGACACTTCTATGTCATAAGCAGATGAATAACCGTAGATAAGAGGAATTTTTTTGTTATCAATGATATAAAACATTTGATTATCTATTTTGAACGTTGCAATTAAGTCCTCTTCTATTTGGAAAATCGCCATTTTTCTTTGTGAAGAAGTTCCTTTTATGATAGAAAAAAAAGCGATATCCTCCGAAAATAAATAATCTGCATCAGTACTTTGAAATCCATAATCCTCAAAAAGTAACGTTTTCGTATGCAATTGACAGGAGAGTATGATGTGTGTCGAGATGAATTGTTCAAGTTCGGTGAAGTAAGTTTGTAAGACTACCGCATCATCCCATCGTTTTGTCAGATAGAAGCCATTTGAAGAATCAAATATTTGAACGAGGTCTCCTAGATCATAGCACAGGCTTTTACAAGGTTGTTCAGATGTTGTCTCGACAGCATATAGAATTTTCATTATCTTTCCCGATCTCCTTGATTTTCATTTTTAAAGGTCTTTGGTATACTTTGTAAAGGTATAAATATTATGAAAGAATGTTAATTCAAGTGTAAGTAAATATTTGAAATTGTGCAATGGAGGGATAGAATGATAAAGTGGGAACAACTTCCATTAGGTCCTTTGCAAACAAATGCCTATGTGATTTGGAATGATTCAAATGAAGCTATTGTTGTTGATCCAGGAGGAGAAGCTGAAAAGTTATTTGCGTGGCTTGATTCTAAAGGGCTAATGGTTTCGGCAGTATTATTAACACACGCACACTTTGATCATATCGGTGCGGTAGATGATGTGCGTAATAAGTATAAAGTACCTGTCTATTTACATGAAAAAGAACGAGATTGGCTATCCAACCCAGCGTTGAATGGATCCGAATTTTTTATGTTAAATAAACCTATCATGATAAAAAATGCAGATAAATTATTAGTGAAAGAACAGACATTAACAATTAATTCTATTAAGTTTGAGGTATTAGAAACGCCAGGACATTCACCTGGAAGTGTTTCTTTTTATGTGAAGGAAGCAGGTGTTGTGTTTGCTGGTGATACACTGTTTGCACGGAGTATTGGTCGAACGGATTTACCACAGGGTTCACATGAACAGCTACTTGATAGCATCCATGATAAGTTAATGTCACTAGCCGAAGATACAACAGTGGCTCCTGGACACGGCCCAATTACAACTGTTCAAACTGAGATGGATGGTAATCCATTTTTGAATGGTTTTTAAAAGTCACAAGTACATTGTGGCTTTTTTTAAGTTGTCAATTTTAACATTTAGTTGAAATATAGGAGATGTTTTATTGTATTTATACTCATCGCTACTTGGTCATTATGTGGGACTTTATATTACTGTCTACTAATTATTTTTTAATCTCAATTATCTGTTGATAATTGACATAATATTAAGAGAGAAAGAAAGAACCTCTCTCAATATATGAGAAAGGTCCTTTGGGGGTATGTTAATTGTTCAAATGGGATGGGGATAATTAAAAGCTATAACAGTAGTTTATTATAGTTTTATCACTATGTCAATAGTGATAATAAGAAAAAGGTGAAAGAGTGTTTAATTTATTACGTGAACAAATAAGAAGAGCAAATCATTGTCGAATTACATATGAGGAATATATGAATACTGTCCTTTATCATGAGCAAAAAGGGTACTATATGAAACGGGAGCGGAAGCTAGGTAAACAAGGTGACTTTTATACAAGCGTACATGTCCATGATATTTTTGCAAGAATGTTTGTGAAAATTTTTGTCCGATTTTTTGAAAAAACAAAATTGAAGCCAGTTATATGCGAAATGGGAGGTGGAGATGGGAAATTCGCTAAAGCCTTTCTTACTTATTGGAATGATAACTATGCTCACAAATTCAGTGAATTAACATACATTTTAATTGAAGTAAGTCCACATCACCGTCAAATTCAATTTGAGATGTTACAAGGGTTTGAGAACGTTCTCATTTATTCTAGTTTAGATGAAGCAAAAAGAGAACATCAACGATTGAATGGTGTCTTCTTCTCAAATGAGCTATTTGATGCACTTCCGGTACATGTTGTTGAACAAAGAGAAGGGGAGTTAAATGAAGTATTTATAACAATCAATGATGATGAATTAACTGAGATAATGGAACCTTGTCAACGTTTAGAAATTACCAATTGGGTGGGAAATTACTTTGCACCATTAAAAGAAGGACAACGAATTGAGGTCCCACTAGCTATGGAAGAAGTGATTCATTCTTGTTCTGAATGGTTTGATAATGTGTGTATGTTTACCGTTGATTATGGTTATTGGAAAGAAAGCTGGCAAGAATCAGCTAGAAAAAATGGTAGTTTAAGGGGTTATTATAAACATGAGCTAATCGAAGATGTATTAAAATACCCAGGAGAAATGGATATTACTACGCATGTTCAGTTAGATCCTTTTATTTTAATTGCACAAGATATGCATCTTGAGCTACTTTCATCATTCGATCAGAATGATTTTTTGTTAAAGGCAGGTATATTAAAGGAGCTTCAAGAGAATTATGATCCTAATCCATTTTCAGAAACGGCTAAAAAGAACAGAGCAATTCGCTCGTTCATAATGGGCGAAGGTTTCGGTTCTGCTTTTCAAGTTCTTGTACAAAAGAAAGGGCTCATAGGATTGGAGATGGATGATATGCTAGAGAAGGACAGCAAATATTATTTATAAAATGAACTAATAGTGACTTTTTTCCTAACTCTATATGAGATAAAAGAAGTGGGATTATTACAGATATTAGCTTCGTTTTTTATACTAATATAACAAATTGCGAAGTTCAGCTGTGTCTAATTTCAAATGTTAGTGTCTTAAAGCTAGTAATTAATTTGTTCACAGCCGTTTATAGATTTCTCCATGAGCTTGTAAATGGTATGCATAGATTTTTAGTTTTAATAATCTGTGAATTACAAGTAAAAAAGACGATGATTATTCATCGTCTTTTTATTATTCAAGAAATGAGTTTACTTAATAAATTGTTCTTATTTAGTGACCTGCTCCTGGGACCATTTGGAAAGTTGTGTAATAAGTAAAACCTGCAAAGAACAACGTTAGAAATGCTCCAAAGATGTACAAATATGTACGCTCAGAAAGTTTTAAGGCACCAATAGCCAAGAAGAAACCTGTAATACCTAAAAATAATAGGGCAGTTTGAATCATGTGACCAAGGTAGAAAAAGATTGTGAAGATTCCAGTCCAAAACGCTAATACGCGGTACATGTTATTCATTCTATATTCCCTCCTTTACTACAGTTATAATAATATAAACACGTCACTATTATATAGTACAACTTACCGGCTTGTAAATGTCGTCAAGAATTACTTTGTGACCATTACTTGATATTTACAAGAATCACACCCGTTTAACATGTTCTCTTCTTCTACTAGTTGGGCATTCGTAAACATTACATTGAACATGCCGCTTAAAAATGCATAGTGCATATCACACACATATTTTTCTTCTTTTGCAACTTCTTTAAACGGACAATTGTGAATTTGGAAATTAACTTTTGTTTTTGATTCGTTATATGAAAAATCGGGATAAAATCCAAGTGTTGCAGATGCATTCTTTAATAATTCAATACTTTCATCAAAGGAAATTTCTTCTGATGAGCTGTTTTGTTGTTTTAGTTCACGATTCATAACTTCGACCCCGTATTGTTTTCCTGTCTCAAAGAGCGCTTTTTTACCTACATCACCTAGAGACATTAAAGTATCCATTGCTATTTTAGATAGTAATTGGTAATCACGAAAAGGGAAATTTAATTGAATGACATCATCTGACAAGCGATATAGTCGACTTGGACGACCACCTTTGCCAGTTTTTTTCGTCTCTGAAACAAGCATGTTTACATCTTCTAGTTTTGATAAATGAAGTCTTGCAACATTTGGATGAATTTCAAATGCATCTGCTATTTCTTGAACGGTTACTTCTTGATGTTTTTTAGTAATGTATTGATAAATTGAATATCGAGTTGGGTCTGATAATACATTGGTAATTTTTAGAGTTTGTTCCAACTTCTTCACTCCTAGTCATATTATGCTAATTTTAATTATATATGAGTTTGTAATACATTGAAATGGTTAACAGACTGTTCACAATTTTTGTTATATAATGTTCACATTTTATTCAAAAATAATGCCAAACAGAGCTATGCAACTTAGTATACAACAATTTCACATTAAGTTCACAATTTTTATGTGAAACTTTAAGTATAAAGTAGCATTAATAAATAAGACACCTTGTACCTATTATATGTCGATTCTTTTTAATTGTAACACTATAGTCACACTGCAAACGATATATTAGACTTTTCATTCAAGGTGATTATTTTATTGAAATTGTTGAAGGAACAAGATGAAGATTGTCGAATAATTATAACTGCAATAAAATACTATGAAAGTAGGTGGTTATCTTAAGATGATTGCGAGCTTAAGCGCATCACTAATTGAAAGTGCAATACTTTCATCCGCTTCTGATATTCATTTCACCCCTTCTCCTCAACAAACGTTTGTTTCATTCCGCATAGCAGGTAAGCTTCAAAAGCATCGACAACTTCCAAATGAACTTGCTGAAAAATTGATTGCTCAATATAAGTTCTTAAGTGGTATGGACATTGGAGAATGCCGTCGTCCTCAAAGTAGTGCTTATATGACAATGGTTCGTAATGAAAAAGTTTTTCTGCGCTTTTCCACTCTTCCAACTGTGAATAATCAAGAAGGTCTTGTTATTCGCGTGATACCTCAACACCAATCTTATTCTATGGGCAATTTGACAGTGTTTCGAAATGATCGTCATAAACTATTACGTTTATTACAAAAGAGTAACGGGTTGTTTTTGATAACTGGTCCTACAGGATCTGGGAAAACGACGACTTTGTATAGCCTTCTACAAGTAGCTTTAGAACAACAACATTGTGAAATTTTAACATTAGAGGATCCCGTAGAGCGTTATTGCGAGCAATTTACACAAATCCAGATTAATGAGAAAGCGGGTTTATCATATGAAGAGGGTATAATTGCTGCATTACGTTATGATCCAGATATACTTGTCATCGGTGAAATAAGAAATACATTAACTGCAAAAATGGCAATTCGTGCAGCTTATACAGGTCATCTTGTAATAAGTACATTGCATACAAAGCGAGCTTCAGACGCTCTATTTCGGTTGAGGGAGTTAGGTATACCAGCAATTGATATGGAACAAACACTAATTGGTATAGCTGCTCAGCAACTAGTGAATCTCAAATGCAAACATTGTTTAAAAAATTGTTCATATAGTTGTAATTCTGAGCAAAACGTTAATCGCACGGCTATTTTTGAGATATTAACTGAAGAAGAGTTATCCCATGCAGTTAGAGGGATTGATTCTGGACAAACTGGAGAACCTATTTGCAGTTTTTTTAAACAATTACGCAAGGCATTTGCTTTAGGGTATATAGCTAAGGGGGCGATAGAGTCTAGTGGCTTTATGGAGAAATAGAAACAAATGGAGTGTAAAACAACAAGCTGATTTTTTGAACAAGTTATCTACTTTACTACAAAGAGGATACTCGATTGCAAATGCTTTAATGTTGTTAATGCATTATCAAAAACCACATATAAAAAAAGGTATTCAAGAGGGGGTTGAATCATTAAAAAATGGCTACCCATTCCACTTAGTATTACAAAATAAAGGGTTTTCATCATACATTACGAGTTATTTATATAGCTCAGAAAAACAAGGGAACTTAATAGTAGCAATTGAGAATGGAGCGAAATGGTTAGATGCTCGACTTCTATACGAGCAAAGATTACAAAAAATGTTACGTTATCCATTATTGCTGCTCGTTTTATTGGTAGGAATGGTATATTTTATGCAAATATTATTATTCCCACAATTTTCAATGTTATATGGATCTGTTGGTCATGAGCTGCCACTACTCACTCGTTTTGTGTCATTTTTACCTACAATCATTAAATGGATGATGATAACCATAATTATTATAGTTTTTATTTGCTTTTTGTTGTATCGTTTCTATCTGTATCCACGTCCACTTCTACAACAACTATCTTTCTTCATGAACTTCCCTTTCGTACGTCGTTTTCTTTCACTATTTCTAACGCATCAATATATGCTTCAGCTAGGTAGCTTATTAAATGGCGGATTATCAATTTACGATAGCCTTGAGGTGTTACTTAAACAGACTTATGCAAAATTTGTTCAGGAAGTATCACTGGAACTTAAGGGTTCATTAGAACAGGGACTTTCGTTAGCAACAGCTCTTGAACATATGCCTTATTTTGAGAGTGAATCATCAATTGTTCTTTTACATGGTCAAGCAAATGGGACAGTAGCGAAGGAAATGCTTGATTACAGTGAAATTGTATTTGAACAACTAGAGACCTATGCAAATAACGTTTTACGTATCGTACAACCGTTATTATTTCTAACAATTGGTGTTACTGTCATTATGATTTATTTAGGAATGATGTTGCCTATATTTGATTTAATGCAAACCATTTGAAAACAAATTTGATCGGAGGAAAAGAATGAATGAGAGAGGTTTTACGTTAATAGAAATGTTAATCGTGTTAATGATAATCTCAACGTTACTACTCATTACCGTTCCTAATATAACGAAACATAACGCTGTTGTAAAAGATAAAGGGTGTTCGGCATTAGTAAAGTTAGTTGAGGCTCAAGTTCAAGCTTATGAAATTGAACATTCAGAGTTTCCCGATAGTATTGCTGACTTAAGAGCTCAAGGTTATATCGAAACGGAAATATGTCCAGGTGGAGAGGTGTTAACTTTGGATACATCAGACGGGTCGGTTAGTGCAAGTGCAACACCATAAAAAATATATATTAAGACAGGCGAAGGGCTTCACTCTACTAGAAATGTTAATCGTATTAATGATTGTTAGTGTTTTGACTTCATTAACATTGACAGTTTTTCAATCCGTAGTTGAGACAAAACGAACAGAGTTTTTCTTAGAGCAATTTGAACGAGATTTGTTATACGCTCAATCATATGCTATTAATCATAATTGCGCAGTGTATACGTATATCCAATCAGAAAAACATGCTTACTTTATTAGAGATTGCAATTACAATAAGTTACTCGAACGTGGATACTCTAATGATATTATTGTTGAGGTAGGTACAATGCAACCAATTATAACATACAAAAATAATGGAAATGCAGTCAAATCAGGCAGCTTCTACTTTCTCATTAGGAAAGACCGTTATAAGTTCGTGCAATTGCTCGGAAAGGGACGTTTTTATGTTAAGAAGGTGTGAGGGTTTTTCTTTATTAGAGGTTCTTGTAGCATTTAATATTTTTGTTGGTGGAATAGCGATGTATTATCCCATCATTTTAACTGTACAAGAGAGGAAGTTAGAAAATGAGTTAACTGAGAGAAGCATCCATTTATTAACTAGTGCTTTTTATGAATATGTAGAAACAGGTAAAGTAGCTCATACAACATTTGAGAATGTAAGTGGGATTTCAGCTAGATTAACGACTAATTATAAAGGTGACTTATTAGAGATATGTGTAGAGGTTGACCAAAATCAATTTTTAATTGTTGAAGATAGGTGTATTTATGCCAAGAAGTAACAACGTGAACGGATTTACATTATTAGAGAGTGTATTTTCACTTTTTATATTAATGGTTATTATAGCGATGATGCCATTATTACTGAAGGTAACCGCTGGACTAGACGAAGATAATTCTTCTTTTATTTTTAAAGCTAACCTCTTTTTAGAACAATCAGCAGTTGAAATTCGCAAAGCTGAATTCATTCATATTCAAGGAAGTAAGCTAACTATGCTAAATTATGATGGGGAAGAAATATTGTATGAATTGAATGGAGAAACTTTAAGGAGACGCGTGAACGGATTAGGGCATGAAGTATTATTGCAAAATGTCGAAAGTGTATCATATACACATACTTCGACAACCTTAACAATAAATGTACTAGATGTAATGGGAGAGCAAGTAGAACGTACCTTCTTAGTCTATAATACGGGTGTATTTAATTGAATATTGGAAAAGAGGAGCTTATTTGGTTAAAAACGGGTTCATTTACCCATTAACGATTTCTATCCTTTTTTTTATATCGTTATTAATTCTTCATCAAGTTGAAATGATAAGAGTAGGTAAACTGATAACAAATCAACAATCAGCCTCAATACAAGTAGAGAGCTTACGGCAAGTTGTTGTAACAGATGTTTTAGAATGGCTAAAACATTTAGACACGGTGTCTGATGATTTAACGGAAAATTTCTCATATCCACACGGAATAGCTGAAGGAACGGTGTACATTGAAGATAAGGAAATTATACGTGTTCATATTGAATTTCAATTAAGTAGTGGCAGAGAAGATGGATTCGTTATATTATACGACCAAGGTACAAATGAGCTCGTTGAATGGAGAGAGGAGTAATTTATTGTGTTAGCGGTTTATTTAACTGGTTTTATGGGATCTGGAAAGACGACAATTGGTAAGGAACTCGGTAAATATCTTGGTGTTCCAGTAATTGATACAGACGAATGGATAGAGAAAGAAAAAGATAAAAGTATTCGAGATATTTTTAATGAAGAAGGTGAAGAATCTTTTCGAAAATATGAACGAGAATGTTTAAAGGAGATGCCAGAAAAAAATGCTATTATTACAACAGGCGGTGGTATGATTATACAAAGTGTTAACCGTCAATACATGCAGACACATGGACAAGTGATATATTTGCACTGTGATTTGGATGAGATATTCAGGCGTTTAGAGAAGGATACATCAAGACCACTTCTTGATGGGACAAAACGTGAAAATATAAGAAAGTTAATGAACGAGAGAAAGCAATGGTATGAAGAGTCACATATAAAAATTGACACGACGCAGCGAAGTATCAACGATATTGTGAAGGAAATTGCTGATCGAATAAAGTTACGATAAGACGGTTATATTAAATAATATAATAAATCAGTCGTGGTGGTGAATAATCATGTCTGCAAATGATTATGTAAAGTTCGTAACACAGCAAATTGTCAGTTACATGGACCAACCGAAAGAAGAACGAAAGCGGTTGAAAAATGAGAAATCGCAAAATCGTCAACCTCGAATGAATCGCTATTTTGGTATGATGCCCTTTGCTGTTTCAATGATGTTTAATAAAAAGAAAAAAGCTGAATAATAAGCAATATTTTTATAAGTTACATGTAGAAGGTGTTGGACTAAAATCCAGCACCTTCTTTTCATTATATTGTTGGAATATTGTTATGAATTGATGTTGATCACAATTAAAACTTGAATATTTATACGTTTATGGATTGAAAGTTACAGTAGTTACCATAACAGGTTATACAGATATGTTTAAGGAAAGGACTCGATTAATTAACTTAGAATGTTGAAGAAAATACTTTACTGGTCACCTTAATTCACCAATGTTTGTTGACTCAAATAAAACAGTCCACCATTAACAATATTTACTCGTATAATCGGCTCATACATTTCTTTTATACCTGCTTGCTCGGAATAGTAACTTTCAGGTTTTTCTTCAACATCTTCATAGAATGCATCTAATAGTGAAAGGTGCTCGTTCATAATATTTGTAGCATCTGTTGCCCATGAGTGATCTTGTCTATTGATATGGTTTTCTATGAAACGTTCAACTCGTTTGAGTCCACTATTAACAGTGATAAGCGGGCTGAGTGTGAAGCAATAGTCTGGAATGACAGGTGTTAAGGGAAGTGAAGAAAGTAACTCTTGAAAATTCGTAAATACTGCTCCGTGTATAAGGTTTAATCCGAGTGAAATGATTTCGTCTTTTTTTTGATTTGCCTCATATGATATTTTTACATTAATTCCAAGCCATGGCTGAAGGGGAGCAGTTCCATTAGTAGGTATGAAATCTTCGAATAATCTAATGTGACCTCCCAATGTCTGAACAGAGCGAAAGATTTGATGCAAACGTGGTGAGCCGAAATGAATGACTTCACCTTTATATTCATTAGAATTCGTTTGATCAGTAATAAGTGTTAGTTGCATGGGGTTTGGTGTCCCGCCGGTTTTTTCAAGGTAATGCCAATAAAAAGGACGATTCATTAAGAGCTTATCCATTTCAATTGTTAGTTGAACTTGTAACATCCCTGGTGTTTGATTTAGTATGTTACAGTTGGTGGATGTGAAGTACCGTTTTAAAAAATGATGTATTTCTACTTGTTGCATTTGTAGTCCTCCTAATAATGAATCCTCCTACTTCAAAAAAATAGGATAGTATACGAAGTTTAAGTTGAGTATGAATGAACTCTAATTGATGGAAGTTTCACTTTATAGTTCTTGTGAAGATGTAGATGACAGACCTTCTCCAAGCTGGATGTAAGAGGTGAGATTTTCCATTTTGATTTTGATTTCTCCATCTGAGTCACTGTTCGTTATAATTTCTTCAATATGCTTTTCAATATTATGATTAAAATCAAGTTTCGTAAGGATTTCATCAAGTTCCCCTATTACTCGTTCAAATAAATGAATTTTGTTATAAAGAAGGTGTAAGATATGCTCTTCTATTGTATTGACAATAGAGAAGTTATAAATGTGTACATCATTCTCTTGACCTAAACGGTGTATGCGACCGATTCGTTGTTCAACACGCATGGGATTCCAAGGTAGGTCATAATTGATAATGTGGTGACAAAATTGTAAGTTAATTCCTTCACCGCCAGCTTCAGTAGCTATTAAAACTTGAGCATTGTGTTGAAATAATTGACGCATCCAGTCTTTTTTGCTCCGTTTGAATCCTCCTCGAAATGGAACGGATGAAATTCCATGTTGAGCAAAGTACCATTGTAAATACATTTGGGTAGCTCGGTATTCGGTAAATACAATTACTTTATCATTAATTTTCTGAATAAGTTCAAGTGCTTTTTCAGCTTTTGCATGTACTTCGATTCGATTAATTTGTTCTGTAAGTTCATCAAAATAAGCAAGTGGTTCTTTTTTGTGCATTTGCTGTAATGTCATGAAGGCAGCTTCTCTACTTGAACAAATTTCTCGTTGTAATGTTAATAAAGTGAATCCTCCATGCCTTTTCATTTCAGATACCATATCGTACAGTTTGCGCTCTTCTGTACTGAACTCAATTGGAACTGTTTCGACAATTCGTTTTGGCCAATCCATCTTTGTATCTTTACGACGATTTCGAACCATTACGTTGTTAACTAATGCTTTGAGACGTTCGTCGTTTTGGATATCTTTATTTTTATTTGAATACTTGCTATTAAATTGTTCAATTGTACCGAGATAACCTGGTTTGAGAAGTGAAACAAGATTGAAAATTTCTTCAATACGGTTTTGAACAGGTGTTGCTGTTAGTAGTAAGCAATATTTCTTTTTTAATTCTTGAACGAATTGATAGTTTTTTGTTTTATGATTTTTAAGCTTGTGTGCTTCATCAATGATGATAAGGTCATAATCTTGTTTGAGTACGATGTCACGATGTGGTTGCCGCTTTGCAGTATCAATTGAGGAGACAACAACATCACATTGTTCCCATACGTACGTTTTTCGTTGGGCTACGGCAGGTATATAAAATTTTTGATTTAGTTCGCTTTCCCATTGGGATACGAGTGAAGCTGGAACAAGTATAAGTGCACGTTTTACAAGGCCTCGAATCATATACTCTTTTAGGATTAATCCCGCTTCAATGGTTTTTCCGAGTCCAACTTCGTCTGCAAGAATTGCTTTTCCATTCATATCCTCAATGACTGTTTGTGCTGTTTTTAATTGATGGGGTAATGGTGTTAATTGTGAGAGATACTTAGGCGCTTGAAGTCCATGAAATGAAGGAACGAGCAAATGACTATTCACTTCATGTGTAAGTTGATAACTCTCAATAGAACTCCAAGGCCCATCGTTGGTAAGTTTATTTTGTAATATTTCTTGCCATGAACGATCAAAAATAATGCTTACACTCATGAATGAAAACTCCTTTCATTGAGGAATGAATTGAACTTTATTATGTAAGTTATTAAATTGGTGAGAATTGTAGGGAATTTACGATATTTTTTTACTTATAAACTACAATAACCGAACATTAATTTAAAATTTACTTATTGCTGATAAGAAATAAATCGTGTAGGATGATGATAGAATGTAAATTTAGTATGTACAGTTTGGATGTATATTATTGAACTAGTTTTAAAAAAGAATTTTCTATATTAAGAACGCATTTATTCAAGATGTGTGGTTTGTTGAATGAAAAAGACTTGTTGTATGGAGATAATTTTTAGCAAATATCTCTTGATGGATTATTAAATAAATATTGGCGAATGATGATAAGGGGAGAGACTGTAGCAATTTTAGTGTTGACAGCGCCGAAGGAGCAAACGAGTTCGTGAATCTCTCAGGCAAAAAGACTCTTATTTGACGCAACTCTGGAGAGTGCTCAAACAATTGAGCCACCAAAGGGGTAATTACTTCAGTATGAAGTGAAAAACTTTCAGGTTCCGGGACAGAGAGGGCTGCATGTAATGTAGCACTTTTCTGTCCTTTTTTTGTGATGTAAAAATGATCTTAATCTTTTTCTAGAATAAAGTTTATGTATTTATTGTTTAATTTTACTGAATGTTTTTTCAGTGTGACAATTTTAAACTTTCTAAATCCACCATAGGTAACGAATTTAAAGTTTATTATCATTTTTAGTTTTTTAAACTAAATTTCATGTTGAAATCACAAAAAAATTATGTAAATAATATTATATCCGAACAATTTAATTAATTGATAGGGGGAATATTCATGAATTCGTTAAAAAGGACTCCGCTTTATCATACATATAAAGAGTCTGGGAAGTTAATTGATTTTGGTGGATGGGAATTGCCTGTCCAGTTTTCAAGTATTAAGGACGAACATGAAGCAGTAAGAACGAAGGCTGGTTTATTTGATGTATCACACATGGGAGAAATTGAAGTGAAAGGAAAGGATAGTGAATCATTTTTACAAAAGATGTTAACTAATGACCTTTCTAAGTTAAACAATGGAAAAGCATTGTATACGGCAATGTGTTATGAGAATGGTGGAACAGTGGACGACTTGCTCGTTTATAAGAAAAGTGATGACGATTATTTACTTGTCGTTAATGCAGCTAATATTGAGAAGGATTTCAATTGGTTAGAGCAGCATAGACATGGTGAAGTTGTACTTGAAAATGTGTCAGATGTAATTGCGCAGATTGCTCTTCAAGGCCCAAATGCTGAAAAAGTTTTGCAATTATTAACAGATACAAATCTAATGACTATCGGTTTCTTTGAATTTATTGATCATATAGAACTTCAAGGTATTGAAGCACTCGTTTCTAGAACAGGATATACAGGTGAAGATGGCTTCGAAATATATTGCAATTCAGCTGATGTACCTAAGTTATGGAAGAGTTTGCTTGAAGTCGGTGAACTATTTGGGCTTCAACCAATTGGTTTAGGAGCGCGTGATACATTGAGGTTTGAGGCACGTCTAGCGTTATATGGACAAGAATTAACAAAAGAAATTACACCACTTGAAGCAGGGATTGGATTTGCAGTAAAAACAAATAAAGAAGTCGATTTTATCGGAAAAGAAGCCCTTCTAAAACAAAAAGAAGAAGGGCTAGCTAGAAAGCTTGTTGGAATAGAAATGATTGATCGTGGTATTCCACGTACTGGATATGAAGTGTTTATTGATGAGAAAAGAGTGGGGCACGTAACAACAGGAACTCAATCTCCAACATTAAAGAAAAATATAGGTCTTGTGTTACTTGATATAGACTATACGGCTTTGGATACAGAAGTAGAAGTACAAATTCGTAATAAGCGCCTTAAAGCAAAAGTAGTGAAGACACCATTTTACAAGAGAGGTTAAGAGGGGGAAACGTAATGAAACATCGTTATTTACCGATGACAGAAGAAGATCAAAAACAAATGCTTGATGTTATTGGTGTTGATTCAATTGATGAGTTATTTGAAGATATTCCAGAAGAGGTACGGTTTAATAGAGAGTTGAAAATTAAAGAAGCAGTACGTGAGCCTGAGCTACTTGAAGAGTTATCTACCTTAGCATCGAAAAATATCAATACGAAAGATTATGTGTCTTTTCTTGGGGCGGGAGTATATGACCATTATATCCCTTCTGTCGTTGATCACGTTATTTCACGCTCAGAATTTTATACAGCATACACTCCATATCAACCTGAAATTTCACAAGGTGAGTTACAGGCAATCTTTGAATTTCAAACAATGATCAGTGAGTTAACGGGAATGGATGTTGCAAATTCATCTATGTATGATGGTGGGACTTCACTTGCAGAAGCAGCAATGCTAAGTGCAGCTCACACTCGTAAGAAAAAGATCTTCGTCTCAGAATCAGTACACCCTATGACACGTGATGTACTTCAAACTTATGCAGAGGGTCAACGCCTTGATGTAGTAGAAATACCATCTAAAGATGGTATTGTAGATATAGAGGAATTAGATAATTTAATGACGAGCGAGGTTGCTTGTGTTATGGTTCAATATCCAAATTTCTTCGGTAGAATTGAACCATTAAAAGAGATTGAGGAAATTGTTCATCGCGAAAAATCGATGTTCGTTGTTTCGAGTAATCCGTTATCACTTGGAATGTTAACGCCACCTGGTGAGTTTGGAGCAGATATCGTTGTTGGTGATACACAAGTATTTGGAATACCAGCACAATATGGAGGTCCACATTGTGGTTATTTTGCTACGACGAAAAAGTTAATGAGAAAAGTACCGGGACGTCTTGTTGGTCAAACGACAGATGAAGACGGTCAACGTGGATTTGTTTTGACACTTCAAGCACGTGAGCAACACATACGTCGTGATAAGGCTACTTCAAATATTTGTTCAAACCAAGCACTGAATGCTCTAGCGTCATCTGTTGCTATGAGTGCAATTGGTAAAGAAGGATTAATTGAAATGGCAACGCAAAACTTCCATAAAGCTCATTATGCGAAACAAGCGTGTGAAAAATATGGAATAAAAGTCATGTTTGATGGTGCGATGTTCAATGAGTTTGTCGTTGAGTGCCAAATCCCTGTAAGTAGAGTTAATGAACTCTTGCTTGAAAAAGGGATAATAGGTGGGTATGACTTAGGTAAAGTAAATCCTGAGTATAACCGATATATGCTTGTTGCTGTTACTGAATTAAGAACAAAAGAAGAAATTGATTCTTTCGTGAAGGAACTGGGGGATATTCATGAATAAAAAAGACCAACCACTTATTTTTGAACGAAGTACTGCTGGGCGTAGTGCGCACAGTTTGCCTATTTGTGATGTACCAAAAATTGATGTAAATGAAGTCCTTCCAGAAGGTTACGTTCGTAAAAAAGCAGCAGAGTTGCCAGAAGTATCGGAATTGCAATTAATGCGCCATTATACTGCATTATCACAGCGAAATCACGGTGTTGATTCAGGATTTTATCCACTTGGTTCCTGTACGATGAAATATAATCCGAAAGTAAATGAAGATGTTGCCCGTTTTAAAGGGTTTGCGCATGTACATCCTGAGCAAGATGAGAGAACTGTACAAGGTTCACTTGAGATGATGTATGAGTTGCAAACATCACTTGCAGAAATTACAGGTATGGATGAAGTTACACTGCAACCTGCTGCTGGAGCCCATGGTGAATGGACAGGTCTTATGTTAATTCGTGCTTTCCATGAAGCGAATGGTGATAATAATCGTACGAAAGTAATCGTTCCAGATTCAGCGCACGGTACGAACCCGGCATCTGCAACGGTAGCTGGTTTTGACTCGGTTACAGTGAAATCAGATGAAAATGGATTAGTAGATTTAGAGGATTTAAAACGTGTTGTTGGTGATGATACAGCTGCACTTATGTTAACAAATCCAAATACGCTAGGTTTATTTGAAGAACATATACTTGAGATGGCAGCAATAGTGCACGATGCAGGTGGAAAACTTTATTATGATGGTGCGAACTTGAATGCAGTATTAGGAAAAGCTCGTCCTGGAGATATGGGATTTGATGTTGTGCATTTGAATTTACATAAGACCTGTCCATTC
>NZ_MJEH01000020.1 GCF_001742425.1 Bacillus solimangrovi | reverse complement strand
ATCTATTCGAGTAACAGAAGCCGATATTGAGTCTAGTTGGACTGGACTTCGCCCACTTATTCATGAAGAAGGTAAAGATCCTTCAGAAATTTCTCGTAAAGATGAGGTTATCATCTCTCAGTCAGGTTTGATTACGATTGCGGGTGGTAAGTTAACTGGGTATCGCAAAATGGCTGAAGATGTTGTTAACACGGTTGCAAAACAGTTTAAGGAAGAAGCTTATAAGGTTTTTTCCGAGTGTAGAACGAAGAACATACCAATATCAGGTGGAGATGTAGGTGGCGTTTCAAACTTTTCTTCATATGTAGAAAAAAAGATTGTAGAAGGAATTAAGCTTGGTCTTAAATTTTCAGAAGCAGAACTTTTAGTACGCCGTTATGGCTCGAACGTCGATACTATTTTTACTTATATGAAGGAATTTGATAAAACTTCAAAGTTATCACCATCTGTGTATGCTCGGTTAAAATATACAGTTGAACAAGAAGCTGCGGTGACACTAGTAGATTTCTTCATTCGTCGTACAGGATCATTATTCTTTGATATCAAATGGGTAAAAGAATGGAAAAAGGATGTTACGGAAATGATGTCTCAGCTACTTAATTGGTCTGAGTTTGAGAAGGAAAGGCATGTTGGAGATTTAGAACGAGAGCTTCACGATGCAGTTGTTGCATTAAAAGAAGAGGTAGTGAAACATACTTAAATGGAATGATAACGACCTTAAGATAACGATCAATAAGACATAGGAAATGTTATTTTATTAAAATAAATTATTTATGAAAAAACGTCATATGCCACACCTTTTTCGATATAATGATCTAATGTGAGTTTGTAAAGAGGTGTTAAGGTCTCTTTTCAGTACTGTATTTATGAAGGAATGTAAAAACATTTCACGAAATTAAAAGTATAAATAGAATAATAGGAGGTTCTTATGGGCTGGAAAGAAAAATATGCACGTTGGCAAAGTGCTAAATTAGAAAAAGAATGGGAAAAGCAGTTAGTTGAAATGTCTGGTGATGAGAAGGCATTAGAAGATTGTTTTTATAAAGAGCTGGAATTTGGCACAGGTGGCATGCGAGGGGAAATTGGTCCAGGAACAAATAGAATGAATACATATACGGTGCGTAAAGCGTCTGAAGGACTTGCGCGTTATATTGAAAGTTATGGACAGGAGGCAAAGGCACGTGGTGTAGTGATCGCTTACGATTCACGCCGAAAATCTCCAGAATTTGCACTAGAAGCAGCAAAAACACTTGGACAGCATGGAATACAAACGTATCTCTTTGATTCGTTACGTCCAACACCAGAGTTATCATTTGCAGTCCGATTTTTACACGCTTATTCAGGTATCGTTATTACAGCTAGTCATAATCCACCTGAATACAATGGATATAAAGTCTATGGTGAAGATGGGGCACAGTTACCACCAGAGACTGCTAATCTAGTAATCAAGAAAGTAAGTGATATAGATGATGAGCTTTCAATTCTAGTTGCTTCACCTGAAAAATTGAAAGAACAAGGACTGTTAAAAATTGTAAATGATGTAGTTGATAATGCATACATTCGTCAACTAACAACGATTTCGTTACAACGAGACTTATTTGCAAAAAATAATGTAAAAACCGTCTTTACACCACTACACGGAACAGCAAATATGCCTGTTCAACGAGGTTTTGAAGCGCTAGGTTATACGAATTACACGGTTGTTGCTGAACAGGAACAGCCTGATAGTGAATTTTCTACTGTTACTTCACCTAATCCTGAAGAACATTCTGCATTTAAGCTTGCGATTCGTGATGGGCAAGAGCAAGGAGCAGACTTGTTAATTGCAACTGATCCAGATGCTGATCGTCTTGGTATTGCAGTAAAGAATAATGAAGGTGAATACGTCATTCTTACGGGTAACCAAACAGGTGGATTATTTCTTGAGTATTTGCTATCACAAAGAAATAAACAAGGGATTTTACCGAAAAACGGTATTGTTATGAAGACGATTGTCACATCTGAATTAGGACGTGAAGTTGCAAAACATTATGGAATTGAAACGATGGACACGTTGACGGGCTTTAAGTTCATTGGAGAGAAAATTAAGGAATTTGAGCAGTCTGGCGAATATCAATTCCAATTTGGTTATGAAGAGAGTTACGGCTATTTAATTAACGACTTTGCAAGAGATAAAGATGCTATCCAAGCTGCATTGTTAGCTGTTGAAGTATGTGCACATTATAAAGAACAAGGTCTAACTATGTACGATGCACTTATGCAGTTGTTTAGTAAGTATGGCTACTATCGTGAAGATCTCGTTTCTCTCACGTTAAAGGGAAAAGAAGGAGCAGAACATATTCAACATATTTTGAATGTCTTCCGAGAAACTCCTCCTGAACAAATGGCTAGGCAATTAATTGCCTCACATGAAGATTACGAATTGTCTCAACGGACGATTGTACAAGATAAAAAAGTAGAAACTATTAACCTTCCAAAATCAAATGTTTTGAAATATTTTTTAGAAGATGGTTCTTGGTTCTGCTTACGACCATCGGGTACAGAACCGAAAGTGAAGTTTTACTTCGGAGTTAAGGGAGATACATTAGAAGATAGTACAAAGCGACTTGATTCTTTGAAAAAATCACTTATGAAGCGTATCGATGAAATTACTGTAAGTCAAATCGGGTGATGAAAGCTCGTACACCGAAGAGGTGTACGAGTTTTTGTATGCCTAATTTAATGAAAAGAAGCGATCGCTTTATTTTAATTTGGCATAATAAACATTGCGCACTTTGACAACGATTTAGTACAATCAAATTTCAGAGTTCATCATAGAAAGGATGACCATCAATGTTAAAACAACAAGTAGGAATTATTACAGGTGCTTCTAGAGGAATTGGTAAGGCGATCGCTTTCAAAATGGCTGAGCAAGGCATGAAGCTTACGATTGTAGGAAGCTCACAAGGGATTTTTGAGACACAAAAAGAACTAAACGAGAAAGGATATACCGAAATCACAGCTGTTCAAGCTGATGTATCAAATGAGGCAGATGTGAATGGCTTTGTACAAAAAACAATTGATACATATGGTAAAGTAGATGTTCTCGTCAATAATGCAGGAGTTGGTTTCTTTAAGCTTGCTGAAGAGACAACATTAGATGAATGGCAACATGCCTTCAATGTTAACGTCCAAGGTGTGTTCCTAGGTATGAAATCTGTTCTTCCACATATGAAGGAACGTCGTAGTGGCACAATTATTACAATATCATCTGATGTAAGCAGATATACAATTCCAAATGGTTCAGCATATACAGCAACAAAATATGCTGTTCAAGGTTTTTCTGGTGCTGTTTCACAAGAGGTACGTGAGTATGGCATACGTGTAGGCACCATTAACCCAGGAATGGTGGATTCATACTTTAACAATTCAGAACAAGGTTTGCCTGAGAAAGACGATTGGCTCAAACCAGAAAACATTGCAGACGCAGTCGTATATATGGCAAGTGCACCTAAGCATATGGAAATCGATGAAATTGTCTTACACCCATTAGTTCAAGATTGCCCTCGAATTTAAAGTAAAGTTAAATTAATAATGAAAAGGGGATACTCTAAGTTGAAATACAACTTACGAGACATCCTCTTTTTTGTGTCTATTATAGATTCGTTCAACGATTAGACAACTTTATATAATCATTTCTCAATATGCTATAAACATTGTGATCGACATAGTGATCATACAACCACTCAGCTTCTCTAGCAGTTCCTTCATGTGTGAATCCAAGTCGTAGGGGGACTGCCTGACTGCGCTTATTTTCAGTTGCTGCACGAATTTCAATTCGATTCAATTGTAGTTCCTGAAAGATGACATGAATGAGTGTGAGACATGATTTAGAGATAAGTCCTTTTCCTTCGAATTGCTCCCCAATCCAATAACCGATCGATGTCGCTTTATTGTTCCAATCAATTTTGTGAAGTCCAATCATTCCTGCAAGAGCGCCTCTATGCCATATTCCGAGTTGAAAGCCATTATCTTCTTCAAATTGTTTCATTGAAAAATTAATAAATCCCTTCGTATCATTAGAACTTTTAGTATTATCAACCCAAGGCAACCACTTTCTTAAATGTGGTCGACAGGAATCTACTAAGCTATATAGCTTTTCGGCTTCATTTAAGTGGATTAATTTTAATTCTGTATGTTCATCAACGAGTATTGAATTCATAACGTCCCCTCCCCTTCATGATAAAGATTATAAGAATTATACCACCATTTTTAATTTTTTCCAGAAGAGGATGCTAATTTTACTGAAAGTTTTTGTTTTTCTCTCTATAATAGAAGAAAAACAAAGGTGATTTCGTGGATAATAATTTTTCAAATGAAATGAATACGTTAAAAAGTATCGCAAAAACCTTAAATCAAGGTCAGTGTTTAGAAGATATGTTAGATGTTGTAGTAGCCGAATTGTTAAAGGTGACGAACCTTGAAACGGGTTGGATTTTTTTTATAGATGAAAAAGGTGAACACACTCTTATTAGTGATGTGAATCTACCGCCAGCATTGTGCGTGAAGAATAAGTTTCCGATGTGTGAAGGGGAATGCTGGTGTGTGGATCGTTTTCAAGATGGAAGATTAACAAAACCAGTGAATATTATGGAATGCAAACGTCTAGATGATGCTGTTAGTTTTGAGTGGGGGGAAACAAATGACGTGACACATCATGCAACGATTCCACTCGTTGCGGGCACAAAAACATATGGAGTGTTGAATGTTGCTGCTGGAGGTAAGGAACATTTTACAGAACGTGAATTATCATTATTAGAAGCAGCTGGTTACCAAATTGGAACAGCGATTAAACGAATGCAAGATTTACAGAAGGAAGAAAAACGTTCTGAGATGTTTCAAAGATACGGTGCATTTACAACAGAACTGAATCGAAAAATACCTGCACGAATCGATCAATTACTCGCATCTCACTTTCAATGGGACGGTGTTACGTTCACAATTAATGGTGAAACGTTTCAAACCATTAATAAAATAAATGACGACAACGATTCATATACAACAACATTTTCAGCAGGTCAATCAGTTATATCTTTACGTGTTCAAGGAAGCGTTTTAGATGAAATTGACCGAGATATTATGCAACATATTACGCAATATGTTGCAGTAACGTATGAGAATTTTAGACTTCAATTAGAACAACAAGAGCTAGCAAAAGTTGAAGAACGCAATCGATTGGCAAGGGATCTTCATGATTCAGTAAATCAATTACTCTTCTCTTTAACGTTAACGGTCAGAGGATTAAAAGAACGCGCACAAGATGCTGAGTTAGTGGATGGGCTTGAGTATGTTCAATCATTATCACAACAGGCATTGAAAGAAATGAGAACATTAATATGGCAATTGCGTCCAGTTCAATTAAATCATGGTCTCGTTAATGCGATTTCAACATATGCCAAGACATTACAGCTTGAAGTTGCGATTGATAGTAGTGGTTCGCTTCATCTACCAACCGTTATTGAAGAGTGTTTATGGCGGGTTGTACAGGAATGTCTTCATAATATTAAAAAGCATGCGGGTACAAATGATGCTTCAATCAAAATTCAACGACTGAAACAATCAGTAACAATTGTAATTCACGACAGTGGGAAAGGGTTTGATTATGATAAAGGTCAACCTATACCGTCACTAGGCCTAAAAACAATGCAGGAGCGTGTTGAGATTCTAAATGGGAAAGTTGAGATATATAGTAAGGAATCTGAAGGAACAAATATAATGATAGAGATACCGATTGAAGATGGAGGAGGTATGAAATGAGCATACGAGTGTTAATTGCTGATGATCACCCAATGGTTCGGCAAGGTTTAGTCTATTTTCTAAAAACACAAAAAGATATTGAAGTGATTGGTGAAGCCTCAAATGGTCAAGAGGCTGTTGAATTAGCTAACTCTCTCTGTCCACATATCGTTTTATTAGATTTACAGATGCCTGTTTTAGATGGGGTTGAAGCAACGAAACAAATTAAAAAACAAGTTCCTGAAACTGAAGTTATAATTTTAACGAGTTTTTCTGAACAAGATGATGTCATTCCTGCTATTGAAGCAGGGGCTTCAGGTTATCAATTGAAAGAAATTGAACCTGACGAACTTGTTCAAATTATACATGCTGTTCATAAAGGTGAACGTAGACTTCATCCATCTGCTACGAGCCATTTGATGAGTCATTTGTCTAATGGAGGAAAAGAAAAGAATCTTCTCGATGATTTAACACCAAGAGAGAAGGAAGTGCTACGAGAAATTGCTCACGGTAAGAGTAATAAGGAAATTGCTTCAAGTTTAGTAATTACAGAAAAGACGGTAAAAACACACGTTACAAATATTTTTGGAAAGTTACAAGTGTCAGATCGCACACAAGCTGCTTTATATGCAGTAAAACATGGCATTTAACATATTTAGACTATAGATGACATTTCTCATATGGTAAGACGAAAGTCGTAGAAAAGCCTGACAATTTTGTCGGGCTTTTTTTGTATGTGAAGTTCAATCTGTGCGTTGATAAAGTTTGTTCTGCATTTTAATAAAATGGAGTTAAGTTAATAAACGAAAGATGGTGAACGAAATGGACCTAAGGAAAGATAAACGGTTTATTAAGATGATGTTGGCTAATATTTTTTCATCAATTGGCTCTGGAGTGACGTTAATAACTGTTCCTTGGTTACTTATATCAAAACAAAATGGAGAGGTGGTATTTGGTTATGTTTCTTTTATGGTTACCTTATTCATGTTTATCATTACACCGTACATCGGGTTGTTGGTTGACAGAGTATCAAGAAAGAACCTTCTTCTAATTGGAGAAGTAGGTGGTGCAGTTATTGTTCTTTGCATGGCATTGTTAGGATTAATTAACGGTGAGTTTGTTACTTGGCAACTTATTCTCATATTTGCTACTGGTGCTTTGTACTATAATTTATTTTATCCTACGATATTTGCCTTTAACCAGGAGATTTTTTCAAAAGAACAATATGAGACTTTGAATGGAGCCATGGAAGTCCAAGGTCAATTATCTGCAGTTATCGCTGGTGGAGTGGCAAGTCTTATTATCGGAAAAATAGACTTAGTATGGATATTAATCGTTGATGTATTATCATATATTGCAGCATTTTTATTACTTTATATGATTCCATATGAACGTTCAAATGTGGAAGAGAAGGAGAGCATATCTTTTAATAAAAAATTGCTGAGTGGATTCACTTATATGAAAAAGACGCCACCATTAGCTCTATTCCTATTTGCATCTTTCTTGCCTTTTATAGTTGTAATGGTTACAAATTATGTATTTCCAATTCATATCAATCAAACACTTCAAGCGAGTGCAACGATATACGGAACGAAGGAGATGATCTATGCGGTTGGAGCAATTTGTGCAGGTCTATTAATACCAAAAATGATTCATAAGTTAGGAAAAGAAGAAACAGTAGTCACAACCGTTGCGCTCTTTGCAATAGCAATGTTAATCATAACCACTATACCAAATGCAATGTTGCTAGTAGGGATTTCATTGATTATTGGGTTTGGAAATGCTGGTTCAAGAGTAAGTAGAAATATTTTGATTATGGAATTAATACCTAACGAAATTGTAGGGCGAGTCATGAGTGTCTTTCGTGTTATCGGAATGGGATTGAGGTTAATCTTAATTGGCGCATTTACGTTTATTATTCCACAATTCGGTACAATTGTAGCTTTAGTAATCTTAAGTATAATTTGTGTCCTATCAGTATTCATTGTGATCGTGTCAAAAGTTGCAATGAAGAAAACATTCTTAAAAGGGACAGCAACTGTAAATTAATTAAAAAGGATTTTAACTCTCCTTTCATAATAATTGGAATGAGGAGTTTCATTATATGATGAATAAATAAAATGAACCCTTCTCATACTTTAATTAGTTAGTATATACAGTAATGATATGATTGGATGAACTTACATTAGTGGTGGGGAAAATCACCTCTAATGTAAGCTGTATATTAATAAACTTCAGTAGCAACAATTGGGGTTGCTTCAAGTGCATGGTCAAGATACTTAAAAAGTGTTTCTGTTTTGCGATTGATGACACTTAAGTCATATTCAAAATGACAAGCGTGTAAAAAATGCTCAATTTTCTTTGAAAGTAAATCATCCTTTGTTCGAACCATTAGCAATAATAAATTATCCCATTCGTTGCGATAGATGTAATATAACGCTCGATCGTAATCAACAGTCCCCATATGACATCTCCCCCTGTTTGATTGGGTTGCTTTTAGTGTGTGCTCCTGCTGATAAAAGTTCACGTTGTAAATCATGGCGTTCACACTGTTACATACCAATTAGACCTTTTCATAAAAAAATATTTGGAATGAATGAGTAAGTATGTATAAATCACAAGTTAAGGACAGTGTCTTATTCATTAAGTAAGGAGTGGTTGTAATTGAATAGTGTTGCAAAGGTAGCGGTAGTGATGACACATATGTTCGAAGATGTCGAATATACAGGTCCAGCTGAAGCATTGAGGAACGCTGGTCATACATTGAGTGTAATTAGTCATATTAAAGGAGATACGTTAACTGGAAAGCAAAAAGAAGTACAAGTGAAGTCAGATGCGGGAATCGATCAAGTAAATCCTGAAGACTTCGATGCTTTGTTTATCCCCGGTGGTTTCTCACCAGATAATTTACGTGTAGATGAACGGTTTGTACGTTTTGTAAAGCATTTTATGTATACGAAAAAGCCAGTATTTGCAATTTGTCACGGACCACAGCTTTTGTTAACAGCTGGCACAGTATCTGGCCATAATATGACTGGTTATAAATCAATTCATGAGGATTTACGATATGCAGGTGCAAATGTGTTTGATGAAGAAGTAGTTGTTTGTGAAAATTTAGTCACTAGTCGTGGACCGAAGGATATTCCAAAATTTAACGAAGCTATCGTGAACGCTCTGAAGAAAATATAAGTAAAGAAGACCTGTCATTAATGTGACTGGTCTTCTAACTCACGCTTTAGATGGTTTGGCAAGTAATCATATTCAAATAAGTCATCTGGGTAATTTATGGTATTAATTTCCTCCCCATTCGAGAGCAGGACTTGAATAAGCTCGTTAAAGGCTTGGAAATAATATTCGTGTAAGAATTCATAACTAAATGGTTCTTTAGGTACTAAGTTATTCGCGCATACTTGTGGTGAACCATAATTTAAGTACGTACGACAAGGTGTCGGACGTGCTTTATAAGCGACACATGTATTTGTCTTTGTATTAAGCATTGGACATGGTAATTGCTGAGTGATATATTTCTTTTTAAAGTCCGGATCTTCATGGAAGTCTAATGAACATACTTCATTCATTTTATTTTCATGCTCAAGGAAATATTGGTTTAAGTGAGCTAATACACTTTTTCTATCCTCAGCAGGCAGACTGTTAATATGAGATAAAATCACTTTTGCTTCAAGCTTCGTTACGATGATTGGGAAATAACAGCAAAAAGCACAGCCTTTAAAACAAGTTGGAGATATATTTACCTGTTCTTCAATTACTTCTATTTGTTGATCGAGTGATTTCAATAACTCACGATATGCAATCACAACAAGCTGATCTGCATCATGTTCCTCATCTTGAAGTAATTCATCAACTTTTTCATAAAAAGTCGACTCATCTGGCATATATTTATCATTAATTGTTTTACATACATTAAGAATTTGTTCATATGTTAATGGTTGATTCACACATAATCACTCCTTATGAATAAACGCAATTTCTATCATACAGGAAAAATGTGCAGATGCGAATAGCAATGATTGTTAATCACCGTTTGTTCGAAAAAAAAATAATGATAATTCGTCCCGTTTTACATTTGTAAACGGGTTTTCTGTTTCTTTCCACATGTTCTCCATATCTGCTTCATAAATTGAACATATAGGTACAACTCAAAGGAGAGATGGAACATGGAAACAGAAGAGCATAAAGGGCTAGCATATGCAATTGATGAAATTACGGAGATTGCTAAAGGGTTTGGACTTGATTTTTTTGATATGCGTTATGAAATTTGCCCAGCTGAAATCATTTATACGTTTGGTTCATATGGCATGCCAACTCGTTTCTCACATTGGAGCTTCGGAAAGCAATTTCATAAGATGAAGTTGCAATATGATTTAGGTTTAAGCAAGATTTATGAGCTCGTTATAAATTCAGATCCTTGTTATGCATTTCTACTTGATACGAATAGCCTTGTGCAAAATAAGTTAATTGTGGCGCACGTGTTAGCACACTGTGATTTCTTTAAGAACAACGCTCGATTTATGAATACGAAGCGAGATATGGTGGAAAGTATGGCCGCAACTGCACAACGTGTCTCAAACTATGAACATGAATATGGGAAGCAAGAAGTAGAGGAGTTTCTCGATGCAGTTCTTGCAATTCAAGAACATATTGATCCGTCTATTTTACGTCCACAGCTTGCTTGGTCAATGGAAGATGATGATGAAGAAGTAGAAGATGAAATCATCACACCATATGATGACCTATGGAAATTAGATGGGTCACAAAAAAGAAAAAATAAACAACAAAAAACGAAGAAGAAGTTCCCGCCTAATCCAGAGAAAGATATCCTGCTCTTTATCGAAGAATATAGCCGTGAATTAGAAGATTGGCAACGTGATATTTTAACGATGATGCGGCAAGAAATGTTGTATTTCTGGCCACAACTAGAGACGAAGATCATGAACGAAGGCTGGGCTTCGTATTGGCATGCACGTATTTTACGTGAAATGGATTTAACGAGTGATGAAGCAGTCGAGTTTGCTAAATTAAATGCAGGAGTTGTGCAACCGTCACGTACATCGATTAACCCTTATTATTTAGGTTTGAAGATTTTTGAAGACATCGAGGAAAGGTACAACGATCCAACAGAAGAAATGAAGAAGCGTGGTGTGAAAGCTGGCTCTGGAAGAGAGAAGATGTTTGAAGTACGTGAAGTTGAGTCTGATATTTCCTTTATACGCAATTATTTAACGAAGGATTTAGTCATGAGAGAAGATATGTATTTATTCCAAAAACAAGGCAGGGATTATAAAATTGTAGATAAGGAATGGGAAGCGGTGCGTGACCAGCTTGTCAACATGAGAGTTAATGGTGGCTTCCCGTATATTACGGTTAATGATGGCGATTATTTAAAAAATGGAGAATTGTATTTGAAGCATTGGTTTGAAGATATCGAGCTTGATTTGAAATATTTAGAGAAGGTTCTTCCGTACGTTTATCAATTATGGGGAAGAGCTGTGCATATGGAAACTGTTGTTGAGAAGAAGGATGTTTTGTTCACATATGACGGCAAGAATATGCATAGAAAGTATTTGTAGATATTGAATGTTAAATGGGCTGCTGATTAATCAGTAGCTCATTTAAATTTACTCATTAATGTAATAAATTCACCGAAATCATATTGATTACTTAGAGGTTCATCTTTAAAATTGGAAAGTATAAGGATTTCAAGAAAGTTTAAGTATTACATAGTAAAGGTTGCTTTAGGATTGGGGGAGAACGTAAATAGATGATCAAAAAGATGCTTGTAAGTATGTTGATATTTACATTAATTCCAATTGCCGTATTAGTTTGGATTTTAGTATTTCGAGCATTAGCAGATAATCCATCGAATATACAAGAATTATTTACAAAAAATGAACCTACTAAGTTTGTATTTCAGGAAGAAGAGCCTGTTTCTAATTCATTAACGAGTGAGAACAACATGAATACAACTGAAGTAACTAAAAAAGAAGAACCAGTAAAAGAAGTAGTTACAGGTAAAGGTTCATTAAAAGGAACGATTACTTGGCAGTATAACGATTTTGTAGGCACCAAAGGTGATGTTGATGCGAAAATTGTATTAATCTCTGAGACATTTGATAGTTCACGATATAGTGACGATGATTTATCGCTATTAACATTTGGAATTACAGTAGGTATGGAGGGTGTGTATGCGGTAAATGCGGATGGATATGGGCATTACGAAATGTCTAATATTCCAGCTGGTAATTATGTATTACTTGTATTATCCAACAAAACAAGAAGGAATATGAAGGAACCAATTGATAGTTATACACAGCAAACATTACGGAAAGTATTAAACATAGGGAACTTCAATGAGTTTGGATTTCTGAATTTAAAGAAACATACTGTTGAAGAGATAATGATTAAAGAAAACGAAACGACGAACTTTAGCCATGACTTCGGGTACACATATATTTAGAGTTGTGAAATTAAAGTTATAAAAATAAACCCGAGCAAAATTTGCTCGGGTTTCTTAATGTTATTAAGAATATATCAATTGCTCGTAGAGAGATTCTGCTTCAGCAACATCCTTTGTGCCATGAAGTAGTACACGCCCATCAGAAAAGATGACGACTCTTTTATTTTCAGAAAGGTGTGCATGAATGATGAATTCATTAATAGCGACTTTGTTTGTCATTGTGGAAAGATTTCTTTCAATTCGTGCTCTGTCGAATTTCTTATTATGAGCTGGACGAATTTGAATCGTATCTCTTCCACAAAGAACAGCTAGTTTTGTTTTCTGTTGATGGTTTAAGTATGGAAATGAAGCATGTTCTCCACAAGACGGGCAATCGACTTTTCTGAGACTTTCCATCTTAATAGAAGAAGAATGATTTTTCCATAAATCTGTATATAGTAACGTATTACGAAGTTTATCCTTATTACCTGTTAGTAGCTTCATTGCTTCATTCACTTGATGAGCAGTAACCCATTGGATGATTGGTGAGATAACGCCGACAGTGTCACACGTTTCATTGTTTGTTGGAATGGTATCAGACATGCATGTTAAGCAGGGTGTAACATTCGGGATGATCGTATATGTGATTCCAGTGCTGCCCGTTGCTCCACCGTATATCCAAGGAATATCGTGTTTCTGAGCCAGATCATTTATAAGGAAGCGTGTTTCAAAGTTATCTGTAGCATCCATTATTAGATCAATCTTATCAAGTGAATGTGATGTGCTATAATCGAAAAAATCAGCAACAATAGGTTCAATTACAACTTCATGGTTTATCTCGTTAAGTCGTTTTGATGCGGCGAGTGCTTTCGGTGTGCCTGCTTTGGCATCAGCTTCAGTATACAATTGTTGACGTTGTAAATTGCTCCACTCAACATAGTCGCGATCAATAATTGTTAATTTGCCGACTCCTGCGCGTGTAAGCATTTCAGCAATGCTCGTTCCTAATGCTCCAGCACCAACGATAAGCACATGGCTGTTCGTTAATTTTACTTGACCAGCTTCACCAATATCGCTAAAGCGAGTTTGTCTTGAATATCGATCATTCAACCTTACTCATTCCTTCTAGTGGACTGCTTGCAGTTGCATATTCCTTCTTAGGAATTCTGCCCGCTTCATATCCCATTCGACCTGCTTGTACCGCTAATTTCATCGCTTCAGCCATCTGGACAGGATCGTTTGCGCCTGAAACAGCTGTATTCAAGAGCACTCCATCAGCACCAAGCTCCATAGCCTTTGCAGCATCAGCAGGTGTACCAATTCCAGCATCGATGATTACTGGTACGTTAACAGTCTCAATAATGTATTTTAAGTAGACAGAGTTAATGATACCTTGGCCTGTTCCGATTGGAGAGGCACCTGGCATGATTGCATGAACTCCGAGCTGTTCAAGTCGTTTGGCAAGAACGAGATCATCTGAGATATAAGGAAGAACAGTAAATCCTTCTTCCAATAAGATTTCACATGCTTTGTACGTTTCGATTGGATCTGGTAAAAGTGTCCGATCATCGCCAATGACTTCAACTTTAATCATGTCACATAACCCTGTAGCTTTTGCTAATTTTGCAATTCGAACCGCTTCTTCTGCAGTTGCAGCACCAGCTGTGTTTGGAAGTAATGCGTATTGATGAAGGTTAATCTGTTCTAAGAAATTTGGTTGATTTGGATCTGCAATATTTAAACGTCTCACAGCAAATGTAAGGACTTCTGTTGCAGATGCATCAACTGCTTGTTTTTGTGTTTGTAAGTCTGGGAATTTACCAGTCCCAAGTAATAAACGTGAGTTAAATTCATATTGACCTATTTTTAACATATTAACCGCCTCCTACAAAATTTACGATTTCAATAACATCATTGTTTTTAAGAATTTGTTGATGATAGTTATTTTGAGATATGATTTCTTTATTTTGCTCAATGACAATAATTTTGTTTTCTAAATTATAATGATGAACTAAGTCTTGAAGCGTATTCACACTCTCAGGTATGTTGATGTTTTCCCCATTGACGATGATTGTCACGCTCGTTCACCTCCTATGCATTATTTCTTTAGGTGTAAAGGCAGTTAAGTCTAAGTCATACTCTTCTCCATCAATAAATGAAGTTATAATTTCTCCCGTAATCGCACTGAGTAGTATCCCATTTCGATGATGTCCAAATGCATACCATAGATTATCAATGTTAGGTGCTTTGCTAATGTATGGCATATGATCTGGGGTTGTTGGTCGAAGTCCTGCCCACATTCTATCAATCTTTGCTTCTCCTAATGCCGGTAATAAGCATTTTGCGGTATTGAGTAGCTGGTGAATACCGTTTACAGTTGGAGTTGTATCATAACAATAAGGTTTTTCTGTTGCTCCTATATAGATTTCATCGGCTGTTTTCGGTGTTAAGTAACAAGATTCTGTGAAAACAGTTGTATGTAAAATAGGTGTGGATACTTTAAGTGAAAGAGCTTCGCCTTTCAAAGGATATAGTTCGAGATTGTTAGAGTGACTTATTGCAGGATTATTTCCCCATACTCCCGTTGCAACGACAACATGATCAGCTTTATACGAACCGTTTGATGTGATTACACTAGTGACTTCCTGCCCGTCTCGGACAACTTCAAGCACCTCTTGTGCTTCTTCTATCTTTGCACCATATCGTATAGCACCCATAGCAAAAGCTCTTACTAGTGGATAAGGAGATACTTGAGCTTCATTTGGAAAATAAATCGCACCTTTTATGCTTTCACTTAGACTCGGTTCTAACGAGAGTGTATCAGAGGTCGATAACATCTGTGCTGTTTCTCCTTGAGCTTGTTGCCAAGCTGCTGTTTTAGAAAATTGAGCAAACTCATCATCAGAGAGTGCAGGTTTCATCGCTCCATTTACTCGATAGCCGATATCAATACCTGTTAGTTCTTTGAGTTCTTGATGTAAGTCAGGAAACAATAATGCACTGCGTCTAGCTAAAGGATAAATAGGGCTGAATTCTTTAAGTTCAGCTTGAACCCCTAACATACCTGCAGCAGCAGAAGAGGATTTTAAACCGATTTGGTCTTTTTCTAATAAGAGAACCTTCTTACCTGCTTTTGATAAATA
Organism: Bacillus solimangrovi; assembly: GCF_001742425.1. Taxonomy (GTDB): domain Bacteria; phylum Bacillota; class Bacilli; order Bacillales; family Bacillaceae_N; genus Bacillus_AV; species Bacillus_AV solimangrovi. The sequence goes on along the minus strand of NZ_MJEH01000020.1, from coordinate 33,622 downwards.
AAAGGCAATTGAACAGCCAATAACGCCTCCACCAACGATTATCACTTCATATTTTTTAAGCATCTATGATCATCCTTTTAAGAGTTTATGAATGCGTAAGGCAAGTTCTTCAGGATCAGGATGTTGCATAATACCGTTCATCATTGCAAAGCCTGAAGCACCTGCGGACCGAATTTTCGATAAGTTGCTATGATTAATACCACCAATTGCAATAATTGGAATTGAAATTGATTGACAAACATCTTGCAGAGTGGATAATCCTCTTGGCTGAAGTCCTTTTTTACTGTTTGTATCAAAAATGTGCCCGAATGTTATGTAATCTGTACCCTGTATAGCTTTCCGATGTGCGCTTTCAATCGAATGCACTGAGCTACCTACTAGTAAGTGAGGATACTGTTGTTTTATTTCACGAATATTGTTTATATGTTCTGGAAGATGCACACCTCCTAATTGAAACCTTACTGCTATGTCAACATTAGTATTCATGATGATTTTTTTAAATGGAATTCCGTGCTGTTCAAATTGTTGCATCCACACTTCGTACATTTGTAAAGGTAACTGTTTTTCACGAATGTGAATGTAATCAACATAGGGTTCTATTTTTTTGATTGTAGAGAGAACAACTGGAAGTGGTTGCTTCCCATTTGTGAGGACATGGAAATCCATTATAATCTCCTCCAAAAAAAAGTAAAAAAGCCACTTTCACTAAGGAAAGTGGCTTTGATCACATACATACGTATACATATATCATCTTCAGTAACTTCCCTACGCTGGTGTAAACCAGATCAGGTTCAAAGAGTTCGGACATGTCCGTCTCAGCCCATAAGGCACCCCTAGTACAATTAGAATATTCATTTTTAAGAAAAAAGAAAGTCATACATTCGAAGCTTTCTAGCTTCAAGCGCTTGACACTTTTGTTAATTATCATATCACCGTTGGTGTTTATTAACAACCCTTATTTCATTATGATTTGGAAGAGAATAATGGAAGGAAAACATAACAATATTATACATATATGATGGTTCGATATTTATTATAACTGATTTTTAATTCACGTTCTGTTAAACTATGAAAGGATTTACAGAATGGTTCACCTTAGGGTAATTCGTGTTCTGATACTTACTATTGATTAAAGGATTTGGAGGAATATAAGAAAGAGTACCTTGATAATAAAGGTAATTGGATTTTTAAATTAATGATTGAGGTGGAATTATATTGAGGACACACATCTTGTCGTCTTTTCAATGGATGCTATTTATTGTTTCAGGGAATATTGTAGCTCCAATTGGAATTGCTTCAATGTATGGTTTATCAACTGAAATGACGGTTGAATTTGTTTCAAGAACGTTTATTGTATTAGCAATATCGGGCTTGTTACAAGTATTGTTTGGACATCGTTTACCTATTAATGAAGGACCTGCAGGATTGTGGTGGGGAGTGTTCACTCTTTATTCAAACCTTGGTCTCGTTCTATTTGGTTCACAAGCTGAAACGTTACGTGTGCTTGAGTTTGCATTAATTGTAAGCGGAGTGATTTGTATATTATTAAGTATGTTAGGATTGTTAGATAGATTAGCAAAATACTTTACTCCTGTCGTAACTGGTACATATTTGCTCCTATTAGTTGTGCAATTAAGTGGGTCATTTTTAAACGGGTTGCTCGGTGTAGATAGTATAGACGGTAAAGTTTCTTCTTCAATGATGATTGTTTCTACTATTGTAGTTATCTTCGCATTTTTATTTACTACCCATAACCAATTAAAGAAGATCGGTATTATCGGAAGTCTTACTATCGGATGGATTATCTTTGCAATGGTTGGATACGCAGATAAGATTGAAGTACCTGATAAACTGATTAGCTTACCAGAAATCTTCGTGTTCGGAATTCCGAGAGTAGAGTGGAGCATTGTTCCAACAGTTATCTTTGTAACGCTTTTGTTAATAACAAATATGCTCGCAAGTGTAAAAATAGTTGAAAGTGTTTTTAAATTGGAGCATGTTAATTTTGAAAAAATTTCAATTAAGAAAACAGGAGTATTGATGGGGGTCGGACAAATACTTGCTGGTTTATTTTCAGCGATTGGTCCTGTTCCGATATCGGGCTCAGGTGGATTCATTGCTTCAAGTAAAATTACAAGTCGAATTCCGTTCATAATTGCCTCAAGTTTAATTATAGTAGGTAGTTTGTTCACACCATTTATCACATTTATCGCAGCCTTGCCACCAGCAGTCGGTTACGCAGCTATTTTTCCAATATTCGCTAGTATGATTTCTCTCGGGCTGAAGGAAATCGTTAATGCTTATAATGTAGAGGATGCAGTGAGAAAAGTAGGTGTTCCATTATTTGCGGGTGTAGGTGTTATGTTCGTACCCTCTCAAGCTTTTTCTACTCTTCCACCCATAGTGAGCTCATTGTTAAGCAATGGATTAGTGTTTGGGACGCTCATCGCTTTATTTATAGAAATAGCTAGTAAGCGTGATTTAGAAAAAAGTAAAACAGTGCGTATTCCATGAAAGATAAGTATAAACTGAGTTTTGTCATAAAAGAATGTAGTTCATAATCAAAGTTAATATACGTGAACATATATAATGAGGGAGGTGTAACACTATTAACAATTATAGTGTTACACCTTTTTAATTGAAGAATATTTAGACTAGTCTACGTATAAATAGGTAGGGTGATGATCAAAATTACATGTTACTTATTTGATTTGAATATGTTTAGTTTCATCATCCTTGTGGATTCGATAATATTCAACCATCTTTGCTACTGTTTCCTTAAAATCAGGACATTGAATTCCAGATCCTTCTAGATCACGAACTGCATTTGTCGTATCATAATGTGACTTACATGTGAAATAATCTAAACCCTCCCGTTCGATCTTTAGTCGTTTTCGAAGTGGAGGTATGATAAGAAATGACTTAGCAACTGAAAGAGGTACAGTTGCTTTAGGCGATTGATTCAAGTATTCTTTCATTAACATTCTATACACTTCACGCATGGGATAAGGAGAAGGGTCTGTTAGGTGATACGTTTGTCCGATTGCTTTGTCTACATGTGCTAAGTATATAGTTGCTGAAATTACGTAATCAACTGGAACGAAATTTCCTTCTACACGACCACTCCCAAAATACGGGATGTAAGGAGATGCTTTTAGTGCCTCGAACATGTTTAACATAAAATATGGTCCGTCAAACTTTATGGTTGCACCTGTTTTCGAATGACCTTTAACAATGCCTGGTCGAATAATCGTCGTAGGTACTTTTGAAACAATCTTTTGTACTTCTATTTCAGCGACGAATTTTGTTTGTTCATAGTGATTTTTGAACGTTTGCCCCTCATCTAAATCTGTTTCAAGAATGTTCCCTTCTCTTCTTCCAGAAACGTAAGCTGTACTGAAATATACGTAACGTTTTAAATTATTAAGCGTTTGGACCCAATCATTGACCATTTTTGTTCCATGGACATTTATTTTTTCAGCAAGTGACTTTGGAACGGCTATATCATAGATAGCAGCAAGGTGGAAGACGTGTGTAATCGATTCTTGAAGTATAGGCATTAATTCAGACGCAATATTTAAGTCTTTTTTTGTAATATCTCCTGTAAGGATCGTTAGTTTGCTAGATTCAATAGGTATGTTATGAAGTGATTCTTCTGCTTGTTTAAGAGTTTGAGGTAGGACAAGGAGGTAGATGTGATTAATTTGATGCTCTTCTTTGACTAACTCTTTTAAAAGTGATGAAGTGATAAAACCAGGAAAACCAGTGAAAAAATAATTATTTTTCAATACATTCAATCTCCTTTCATTCTCAGGGAAATAAAATAATACATTAAAAAAATAATTGTGATGTAACTTTCTATAATAATAGTAGTTACAAGTAATTATAGAAAATTAAATTATGGAAGTTTATCTATATTATATCAATTCTCAAAATAAAAAGACTGAATTTTTAATATTTTATTAAAATATTGTTAGAAATTACTGTTATAATAAGCTTTTTTAAGTAGATTATTTTCATTAATTGGTAGTAAGGGATGCAATACTACTATAATTATTATGGCGTTTTTACCCATATAAGGGTTAAAATAGGATGTTATTTTCAGAGAGAAGTTAGGTTTATATTAAATTTCATTTTTTATACATAGTATTCAAAAATTAAACGTTTACATCCTATGTAACTTGTTATTATAATATGAGTGTACAGAATTCTAGTAAATAACTATCATAGAATTCTAGATAAAATTTGAACAATAAGGAGAGAACAGCATTGGTGAAAAAATGGGGTAGTACCTTATTATCATTAACTATGGCTATGTCAATTGGCTTGCCATTAGATGTAAATGCAGAAGAAGTAGACAAAGATGTCAAGAAGCTTACAATCTTGCATACAAACGATGTGCACGGTCGAGCAGATGAGGGTAAATATGATGGCATGGGCTTTGCTAAGCTATCAACTCTTGTTGAGCAAGAACGTTCAGAAAATGAAAACGTATTATTGTTAGATGCAGGAGATACAGTACACGGTACAACTTTTGCAACACTTGTAAAAGGCGAAAGTATTGTTGATGTAATGAACGTAGTTGGTTATGATGCAATGACTGCAGGAAACCACGATTTCAACTATGGTTATGAGCGGTTATTAGAATTAGAAAAAATGATGGAATTCCCATTACTATCAGCTAACGTTGTAAAAGAAGATGATTCATTATTATTAGATCCTTATATTATTGAAGATGTTGATGGACTTAAGGTTGGTATCTTCGGTTTAGCAACACCTGAAACAAGCTATAAAACACATCCGAAAAATGTTGAAGGGTTAACATTCACAGACCCAGTAGAAGCTGCAAAAGATATGGTAACAGAGCTAGAGACTCAAGGTGCTGACATTATTATTGCACTTACTCACCTTGGTATTGATGAGTCAAGTACAGAAACAAGTATAAAGGTTGCTGAAGGTGCACCTGGTATTGATTTAATCGTTGACGGTCACAGCCACACAACACTTGTAGAAGGTATGCAAGGTGAAAATGATACGTTAATCGTTAGTGCTGGGGAATATACAAAAAATCTTGGTGTAGTAGATTTAACGTTTGAAGACGGAGAGTTAGTAACGAAAGAAGCTTCACTTATTTCGAAGGAAGAGGCGTCTGACGTCCAACCTAACGCAGAAGTAGAAGCAGCAATTAATGAAGTGAAGACTGAACAACAAGAAGTGTTAGCTGAGGTTGTAGGTTCTTCAGAAGTTGTTCTAGATGGTGAGCGTGAACAAGTACGTGCTGGTGAAACAAACCTTGGTAACTTGCTTACAGATGCAATGCTTGATTTAACAGGTGCAGATGTAGCATTATCAAACGGTGGCGGAATCCGTGCTTCAATTGATGCAGGTGAAGTTACTAAAGGCGACATCATTACAGCATTTCCTTTTGGAAACTATATCATCACGAAAGAAATGACAGGTAGCGTTATTAAAGAAGCTCTTGAGCATGGTGTAAGTGCATATCCAGAGCCAAATGGTGGATTCCCACATGTTGGTGGTATCTCATTTGCAATTGATACAGCTCAACCAGCAGGTGACCGTGTTCACTCAATTAAAGTAGCTGGACAACCAATTGAAATGGATAAAACATATGTAGTTGCAACAAATGACTTCACTGGTGCAGGTGGAGATGACTACACAATGTTTGCTGACCTTCCAATCAAGAACGAATTCGCTGCATTAGATGAAGCTTTAATCGGTTATATGAATAAGCTTGGTAATGTTAACCCAACAGTAGAAGATCGTATTGTTGAAGCAGCAATCAAGGTAGAAGATACAAAAGAAAATAACGGTAAGAAGCCAGAAAAAGATAAAGATAAAGACAAAGGTAAAGATAAAGAAAAACCAGCAAAACCTGAAAAACAAAAATTATATGTTGTTAAAAAAGGCGATACACTATCTCACATCGCAATCAAACATGGTACAACATGGCAACAACTACAGCAATTAAACGAAATGAGCAATCCACACCTTATCTTCCCTGGACAAAAAATCGAAGTTCCAGCGAAATAAGTAAGTAGAAAAAAGCTTATAAAAAGCACTCTATCGAGTAGACATTGAGAAGTCTACCGCTAGGGTGCTTTTTTATGATAGGAATGGTTGTATAGTCAGTTGTAAGCACCGATTGTGGTTGTACTTGAATACTTAGGTTGGAGGTTTCATTCATATTAAGAAATCGTATATATGTTTTGATAATGATATCTGTAATCAGAGTGTGTATTTTCTAATAGAGTAAGTTTAAAAAGAAGCCATTAGTATAGTGTTGATTTGAACTGTAGATTCAAAAATTATTACTTTAATACACAAACAAGTCTAGTATGATTTGAACTAAGTTGTTAACTCGTATTTCTATCTTTTCTAAGAAGATTGAGAGGTTAAAGTTTATTATCTTAATTCTATTACCTTGTAAAAATGAGGGGTGAGATGCTCGTAAATAATATTTTTATTCTAATTGTTTATGGGGTTTGTATGTAATGAATAGCAACTGTTTTGTGTTTTATTCTAATCTATCTAATTTAGCTTCTCCAAAAATATTTTCTCCTGTTATCTGTAACCAGTCGATAACATTCTCTAATTTGATGATGGATATTTATATTAGACAGACATGCAGAATGGAAAGTCTTATTTTTTTGAGGTTTTGAATTAATAGGAGTAGTATATCTTTTCTTGCTGTTTCATTATAAATAATAACCTAGATAATTGAATATCATCTATTTCCTTCAGTATGTTAAACGTTAAAATCATGATATGAAATATCTTAATGCACTGATTTTCTTTTACTTGATTACTAATAGTGAATATTGGTTTGTTAATGGATTGCTCAATAGTACTAGTTTCTTGTAGTCTTAATAAACATTCCATGATAACACGTAGATAAAGGCTCTACCTCTGTATATCGAGATAGAGCCTTCTTGCTTCATATTCTTATTTGCATTATAACGAAATCATTTAAACATATTAATTTTAATAATTATTCTAATTCTCCAGCGGGCCCGAAGAATTCAAAATGAATGTTTTCTGTTGGGACACCAATTTCTTTTACTGCTTGATTAATTGCTTTCATGAATGGAAGTGGGCCACAGAAGTAAACGTCTGTTTCTTTCGTTGTAATAAGTTCTGCTAACCATTCTGTATTAATATAACCTTCTTTATCGAATGCTTGATTAGCACGATCTGCTTCTGTTGGATGCTCGTAACAAACATAATTCGTAATGTTATCACTAGAAGCAACTACTTCAGCAACTTCATCCTTTAAAGCGTGGAAATGGTTGTTAATCGCAGCATGAATAAATGTTGCTTTACGTTCAGGTTGTTCTTTGGCAACTGTTTTTAACATTGGGATGAACGGTGTTTGACCAATTCCACCACTAATGAATAGTACTGGTGTTTCCTTAGTAGTATCAAGTGTAAAGTCACCAGCTGGCGCAGTAATTTCTACTACATCACCTTCGTGTACATGGTCGTGTAGATATGTGGATACAACACCATCAGGAATTTCTTCCTTCGCACTTTCACGTTTGACGCTTATACGATAATAATCGCCATTTGGTGCATCAGATAAACTATATTGACGAATGCTTGTGTATTCTTCACCAGGAACATTAACTTTAATACTAATGTATTGTCCAGGTGCAAACGTTGATATGCTTTGACCATCTTCAGGTTTTAAATAGAATGAAGTGATGACATCACTTTCTTCTTCTTTTCGAGCAAGGATAAATTTACGGAATCCTTCCCAACCACCTACTGCAGTTGTTGCTTCTTTATACATATTTGCTTCAACACTGATGAACACATCTGCAATAGCACCATAAGCTTCTCCCCAAGCTTCAATTACTTCATCTGTTGCCGCATCTTGAAGCACTTCTTTAATCGCGAGCAATAAATATTTTCCTACGATTGGGTAATGCTCTGGTTTGATTTCTAAACTACGGTGTTTATGACCGATTTGTTTAACAACTGGTAAGATTGCTTCAAGATTATCAATATGTTTTGCTGCAGCGTACACAGATGCAGCTAATGCTTTTGGTTGTTGACCTACTTTTTGATTTGTTTGATTAAAAACATTTAAAAGTTCAGGATGGTCAGTAAACATTAATTTATAGAAACAACGTGTGATAGCTTCACCATGTACTTCTAAAACAGGTACTGTTGATTTAACGATATCTATTGTTTTTTGACTTAGCATAGGGAATCTCTCCTTCAAATGTTTTAGGATTATTGTTTATAGGTGATGTTCAAAAAGTCCTGAAAAATGACTGTCGAATAACTGCATTGGCTTGCTTTTCCGCTCCTCATGTACCTACTAACATACACTCAGGTGCTCACTACCTCGCCGTCTTGTTCTTCTCTGCCCAATTTGTCCTCCTTTTTGAACATGTTCTTATAGTTGTATTTTACGAGGTAAACATAATGGTGGTAGTGATAAAGATCACTAATTATTAAATGTTTGCTTTTTTTTTTTATCTGTGCTAAATTATTTTTTATCAATTGACCAAAAAACTAATTCGGTCAATTCGGAGGTGGTGTGTGATGAATGAGCGTCAAGCCAAAGTAATTGAAGCTGCAAAGAAGTCTTTTTCAATGTTTGGTTATAAGGCAACGACAGTTGATCAGATTGCAAAAATCGCAGGCGTAGGCAAAGGGACTATTTATACGTATTTTTCGAACAAAGAAGAATTATTACAAGCAATCGTTCGAACACTTGTTAGTGAAATGCGAGAAACTGCGGATAATGCTGTTGAGCCAGATAAGTCGTTTAGTGAAAACTTGCATAAAGGAATTTATGGAATTTTAATATACCGTAAAGAACATGCATTGCTATTGAAGCTTGCAGATGAAGTAAGAGAAATAGGTACGCAAGCAGCAAAAGATGCACTACAACAATTTGAGAATGAAGTAGTTAATTACATTAAAAAAAGACTAGATGTAGCCATTGAAAAAGGGAAATATACAGATTGTCATACAGAACTGGTTGCATTTGTGATGTACAAAACTTACATCTCACTTGTTGTTGATTGGGAAAAAAATCATGAACCACTTTCAAATGAAGAAGTTTTGTTATTTGTTAAACAGTATTTTCTAAATCGGTTAGAGTATTAAAACAGTGGGGGAGAAAGAACTTGAAACATCTTAGATGGATTGTATTTTCGGTTATGGCTGTATTGATTGGGATTGGCGCAACATTGGTGGCGGTGAATAGTGTAGAAAGTAGCACAGGAAGCACATTATCACAACCGACAGCTTATCTAGAAGCAGATACAGTAGATGCAAGCTTTAAAATTGGTGGACGTATTACAGAAATTTTAGTTGAAGAAGGGGAACCCGTTAAGAAGGGGCAAGTGATTGCACGTCTTGAAAGTAAAGAGCTTGAAAGTAAAGTTGCTCAAGCAGAGGCAGCTGTAGCACTTACTCAAGGAAAAGTAGCTGAAGCGAATGCTGCGAAACAAGCAGCTCAAGCTCTTCAAGTAAAAGGTCAAAATGCTGTTAATGTAACATCATCTACAACAGATAAACAAGTGCAACAAGCAGAGGCTGTTGTAAAAGCAGCTGAAGCAAAGGTTCGAGCACTTGAAAGTGGAGCTCGTCCAGAAGAGAAGAACCAACTGAACAGTAAGTTAGTCGCAACAGAAGAAGCATTCAAAATTGCTGAAAAAAACTATAATAGTATGCAAGAGGTCTATAACGAGGGTGCCATCTCACAATTTCAATTAGATGAAGCGAAAATACAATATGAAACAGCAAAGGCAGAATATGAAGCTGTAAAAGAACAACAAGCAATGGCTGAAAGTGGTCGCACAGAAGAGGTTGAAGGGGCGAAAGCTCAACTTGAGCAAGCGAAAGCTGCATTAGCTCTTGCCCAAGCAGCTCGAGGTGAAGTAAGCATTCTTCAGCAAGATGTTGCAACTGCTGGTGCACAAGTGCAGCAGGCACAAAGTGCAATTACATCTGCAGAAGCAAGCGAACAACAAGCATTAGCTGCATTAAATGAGGCAAAAACATATTTAAGTTACTCAGAATTAAAAGCACCTACTGATGGTGTTATTGTTTCTCAGTCAGCTCAACTTGGAGAATTGGTAAATACAGGTTACCCAATTTTCACTCTTGAATCGAATGAGAAGCGATGGGCTAAATTTTATTTCCCTGAAGATGAAATTACTGATTTAAGTGTAGGAGATGCGGTAACAGTTAGCATTCCAGCGTTAGACCAAACGACTAAAGGGGTAATTAAAGTTATTTCTCCAGTTGCTGACTTTGCTACAAAAAAAGCTTCGCAAAGTGCTGGAGAATTAGATGTACGATCTTTTAGTGTGAAAGTTGAGTTTACTAGTTTGCCAGACAAAACATCTACAGGCATGACGATGCAGTGGATTGGGAAACAAAATGGTGAGAGCAATGCAAATTAAGGTCGGCAATGTCATAACAGAAGAATGGCGGAATATATTTAACGATCGGCGTTTATTCGCCGTTCTTTTCATTGTACCTTTGTTATATACGCTTATGTTTGGGTATCTTTACTCTAATCATCGCGTAACTGACTTAACGACAGTCGTCGTCGATCATGATGAAAGTCAGTTAAGTAGAGAAATCATTCAATATTTTGATCAAAGTAATTCTTTAAAAGTTACTGAACGATTGTTTTCTGAGGAGGAAGCAAAAGAAGCGTTAGCAGATGAGACAGCTCGAGTAGCGGTTATCATTCCTGAAGGATTTACAAAGAGTATTAAAGACGGTGAGGTTTTACCTGTTCTTACTCTAATTGATGGTAGTAATATGTTAATTGCTAATTCAGCAACTAGAGCAGCGAATGAAGTCATTTCAACCGTAAGTGCGGGAATTGGCGCTGAAAAGTTACAAAAGCAAGGGGCACGAATGGAAGAAGTAACGTCAACATTTCAAACTGTCCCATTCCGTTCAAGAGTTCTCTATAACCCAACATTTAACTATAGCGAGTTTTTAGTATATGGATTGATTGGAGCAGTATTACAGCAAGTCCTTTTACTTGGGATAGCTTTAACAGTGACGAGAGATAAAGAGAGTGGAGCATGGCATAGGTTTATTGCATGGCGCCATGTACCTTGGAGAATTGCTTATGCCAAAACCGTTCCTTATTTCCTAATCGGAATGTTCAACACGTTTTCAACGTTGTTAGTCGCAATTTATTGGTTCCAATTACCGTTAAGAAGTGTGTTTTGGCCAGTAATTTTGTTAGCTGTAACGTTTACATTTGCTTTACTAGGAATCGGCTATTTATCAAGTTTACTTTCTTCAAATCAAGTAGGCGCAACGCAAATAACAATGTTAATAGCTCTTCCATCATTTTTATTGTCAGGTTTTACTTGGCCATTTGAAGCAATGCCTAAAGCATTGGAAGTCATTGGTCATCTATTGCCGTTAACATATTTTCTCGATGGAGTACGGCAATTGTATATCAAAGGAAGTGATTTTTCTTCAGTTTGGTATGATTGCTTGATGTTAGGGTTAATGGGCTTAGGTACGTTCTTTGTTGCATTTGTAATTTCAAGCATGCAAAGGTTTTGGACAGGAAAGCAAGAAAAAGATACGAGTCTATCAGCATAATTAAAGCACATGGGTTCATTATGAATTCATGTGCTTTTCTTAGTGTATTGAACTTATTTAATCAAAGGGGTTTGAAAACTGAGAGATACGGTTCCTCATCAGAAGTGGGAATTTTGTTTTAAAGGTGCTAATATGCTATACCGACACGCGTTCTTAAATAGTTGTTATTGTAGATTTGATTATATGCAAATAGTGCTGTGTCAGCTACATGGATTTTACTTCCGTTTAAAGGAAGGAGATTTTTTTCAGCACGACAGGTACCGATAAGTTCACCATCAGGTAGATAGGTTGGGCAAACGATTGTCCAATTCAAAGTGGATCGATGTAATACATTAAATCCTTTGTGATGGTCTTCGGCTGCTCTAGTACTTTTTCGCTTAGATTCTTTCGATTCGTAACGAAGTTTTCCGTGTTCATATCGACTATTTAAAATACCAGCGGTTCCGATTGTAATAATTCGTTTAATTCCTTCTTCTAACATTGCTTGAACGATAAGTGGCATACTTTTTGAAATCGTGTTGTTTCCATCTGTATTCAGTGCACTAACAACAACTTCACAACCATTCATAGCATTTTTAAGATCAGGTAACGATAGTGCATTCCCTTTAAATAAGGTAAGTTTTGGATTTTTGAACGGTATTTTTTCTGGTGAACGAATCAAAGCATGAACTTCTAAATTATCTTTAATTGCTGTTTCAAGAATAACTTGTCCAGTTCGTCCAGTTGCTCCTAGTAAACAAACTTTCATTTTTTTCAACTCCTTACGACTGTCATAGTCTTTCGTCTATTAAGAAAGTTAACTAAGTTTAGTAAAAGTGCTGTACTCATCCACTTGAAACCTTCAATGCAAGAATTACTTGGTTCACTCAAATTACAATTATTAGATTGATGAAATGATATTATCCATTAATTTAAGATTTATGTAGTGTTGGTGGATAACATTTCATTTTTCGTATCAATTAGCCGATATTAAATTATACAGGTAGTTGAGAAGTATTGTCTCTATAAATGCCTTTGTAATGATAAAATGGTAGATTTATAATGAAATGTAAAGGAAAATTATTAATATAAGTAATCATTATAATTTTCAATTTATAAGTTTGGTGGAGGAGGAACTAGGGATGCACCAACATTCAAGCACACTGTCAATGTTTTTGACATTGGCAAGTTTCATTCTAGGAGCAATTGGTTTTGTATTCGGTTATTTTTTTATGATTAGTGATATTCAAATTGGAATCTTGATGTTAGTTATGACAGCTATGTTTTCGATTATCTTATATGCATTAAGTAGAATGGTATTAATGTTAGGGGAAATAAAAGCTTCATTACAATCCTCTCCTACATATCCAAATATTAAAGAATATATTGCTCCAGAAGAAGAAACGATTGATTCCTCTTCTAATACAGAGGACATAGAAGGTCAAGAGTGGTCGTTAAAAGAAGAAGAAAGAGCAAGTATTTATTTATTTTATGAAAACATCAATAAAAAGATTGAAGACATCATTGTAACACCGTACCATAAGTATTGTGTAGTGAAAGCAGAGGATTTTATCGATGTAGTTGAACTTATTGAGGGGCAACCAATTACGATGACACGTAGTCAAGTTGAGGAAATTCCAGCATTAAGAAAATGGATTCAGGATGAATTGTTTACTTCAAAAGAAGTATCTTAGTGCTAAAATGCTTGTTCAACAATATGTGATTCTTTGCGCTAAGAACATTAGAATTTGAAAGTAACTAAAAAGTAAAAGTTAATATTATTAGAAGTGGATGGTGTTTCGAAGTGTTTAAAAAGATATTATTAGCTACAGACGGTTCATCTCATGCAATCAAAGCAGCAGAAAAAGCAGTTGGAATTGCACAGCAAAATGATGATGCAACAGTTGAAATAATCTATGTTGTTGATGCCACAACGGTTAAGAATGAAGTTCTACACCATTGGGATGCACTAGACATTCATGAATCAAGAAAGAATAAATTTATGCAAACAGAAGAAATGTTTGAAGAAGCAGGTATTTCATATAAGTTGCGTAGAGAATACGGTGATGCAGGTGACAAAATAGTCCGAATTGCAAATGATGAAGGATTCGATTTAGTTGTTGTAGGCAGTAGAGGGTTAAATGCACTTCAAGAAATGGTACTTGGTAGTGTTAGTCATAAAATTGCACAACGTGTTGAAAGTCCAGTTTTAATTGTAAAATAAAAAAATTTTTTCAATAATAAAATGATGAATAATGCAGTTTTTCAAGTAGTTATAATTGGTCATTTTTCTTACTATAATGTTATTGTAGCTTCCATATTAAAATTAATTTCCGATCTATGCGTTTCGTGAATAACGCATAGATTTTTTTATTAACTTATAAAATCTATTTTCAAGTGTGTTTAGCCATTGATTAGAAAGGTTAGAACATAGGTATAACACTTATAAACGAAAATAGGGGGCATATATGGATTATCGAATTGAGCGTGATACATTAGGCGAAATGAAGGTACCGATTGATAAGTTATGGGGAGCACAAACAGAGCGAAGTCGTGAGAACTTTCAAATTGGACAAGAATTGATGCCGATAGAAGTAATTCGTGCAATGGCCATCTTAAAAAAGAGTGCAGCAATAGTGAACGTTTCCTTAGCAAATTTAGAGCAAGATAAGGCTAATGCAATTATGAATGCAGCTGATGAAATTATAGAAGGAAAGTTAGATGAGCACTTTCCATTAAAAGTGTGGCAAACGGGTAGTGGAACGCAAACAAATATGAATGTTAATGAAGTGATATCAAGAAGAGGTAATGAGTTATTAATTGAGAACGGAAGTGATCTACGTCTACATCCCAATGATGATGTAAACCGTTCACAAAGCTCGAATGATACTTTCCCAACAGCAATGCATATTGCTGGAGTTATGGCAATTGAAAATCAGCTTCTACCATCTCTAAAAAAATTACATTGTACATTGCAAAAGAAAAGCAATGACAATGAAGATATTATAAAAATTGGCCGTACACATCTTCAAGATGCAACACCTTTAACGTTAGGTCAGGAAATAAGTGGTTGGGTACGAATGCTCGAAAAAAGTCAAAAAATGATTACGGATAGTTTGAAAATGATGAAAGAACTTGCAATCGGTGGTACAGCAGTCGGCACAGGAATCAATGCTCATCCTCAGTTTGGAGAAGAGATATCGAATGAAATTAGTAAGTATACGAATATAATCTTTATATCTGCACAGAATAAATTCCATGCACTGACAAGCCATGATGAAATGGTTTATGTACACGGAGCACTAAAGGCATTGTCAGCAGACTTAATGAAAATTGCGAATGATGTTCGTTGGTTAGCAAGTGGACCAAGGTGTGGTATTGGGGAATTAACGATTCCTGCAAATGAACCTGGAAGTTCAATTATGCCTGGTAAGGTTAACCCTACACAGAGTGAAGCAATGACAATGGTGGCAACTCAGATAATGGGCAATGATACAACAATTGGATTTGCAGCAAGCCAGGGGAATTTTGAATTAAATGTTTTTAAGCCGGTGATTATTTATAATTTTTTGCAATCTGTTCAGTTGGTATCTAATTCTCTTATTTCATTCAATGATAAGTGTGCAGAAGGTATTGAGCCAAATGAGGTACAAATTAAGCAACATCTGAATGATTCGTTAATGCTTGTTACAGCGCTAAATCCTCATATTGGATATGAAAAAGCTGCAGAAATTGCAAAGCTTGCTCACAAGCATGGATTGACATTAAAAGAAGCGAGTATAAAAATTGGATACTTATCAGCAGAACAATTTGATAAGCTTGTCGATCCTACAAAAATGACATATCCAAATAAATTATAAAGTAAAAACTCAGATCAAAATCCCTATATTTTTAAAAAAGGTAACTATTATATTACATTCAACATAACTAATGCTATTAATAAAAAATCTTGGATGATTTAAGATAACGTAACCCCCCAAGCTTTTTACTTGGGGGGTGTTATGCCATTGTTATTTAGTTGTTATTGTTGTTGACCGTAGCCACCCATTTGTTGCTCAGCCATTTGAACGAGACGTTTTGTAATCTCTCCACCTACAGAACCATTTGCACGAGAAGTTGCATCAGGTCCTAATTGAACACCAAATTCTTGAGCGATTTCGTATTTCATTTGATCAATAGCTTGTTGTACACCAGGTACGACTAACTGATTTGAACTGTTGTTATTTGATTGTGCTTGCATTATTGTCCACTCCTTTGTGAATAAATTACTAAAATGGTTGGGTCTTCTGGAATCGAACCAGTTAGACAAATATATCGTCTGCTACCTAGCATTGACCCATTGGTGTGTTGCTTTGTTAGTACTTATAATGCCTCTTCATAGAAAAGCTATTCTGTTAATTTATGGCCATTAAGGAAGTCTCAATAACGTATACATATTATGTGCCCTTGGAGAAAATGAATGAAGGAGAGATACGTACAGTGCTGTTCTAAGTGAAGGAATCTTAGTAGTGAAGTTCCTTTTAATAGAAAGGAGTTGTTCCAATGGCATTATGTCCACTTTGTAATCAATTTCGAAGTATCTCCGTATATTGTTCAAGTTGTAAGGTGACTATGCAGGACAAAGGAAGAATAATGGATTATTTTGATGATTATAGTGCGTATTTATCCATTGATATGTTGAAAATGTCTGATGGAATCACAGAAGATTTAGAAAAAGAACAATGTCCCCATCTCTTTTACTGTCCATCATGCAATCGTGAAAAAGTTCATTTAATTACAGAAGAAAATAATTGACGAGCGGGTTTTACCGTGTTAATATCCTTAATACCGAGTAAAATAGTCAGAAAAGAGGGGTTTTAAATGAAGGCACGTAATATGCTTTTTGGATTTGTAGCAATGATTCTTATTATTCTTGCAGGATGTGGTGCAGGAGAAACTGAACAAAGTTCAGAAGTTAATGAAACACCAAGTGCATGGGAAAAGATTGAAGAGTCAGGCAAAATTGTAGTAGGGACTGAGGGTACATATTTCCCAGTAACATATGTAGATCAAGAAACAAAAGAGTTAACAGGTTTTGATGTAGAAGTTGTTAGAGAATTAGCGAGCAGACTTGGTATTGAGGCTGAGTTTAAAACTATGGAATTTGACGGAATTTTACCAAGCTTACGTTCTGGAACAATTGACTTAGCAGCGAATGATTTTACAGTAACTCCTGAACGTGAAGAGAAGTTTCTTTTTACAGAGCCGTATAAGTATTCGTATGGTTCAGCGATTGTACGAGAAGAAGATAACTCAGGTATTTTCTCTACAGAGGATTTAGAGGGTAAGAAAACTGGTGGCTCTGTTACAAGTAACTATGCTGACTTCGCTCGTAATAATGGTGCAGAAGTTGTTGCTTATTCAGGAACAGACGGTATTCTTAACGATATTTTAATTGGTCGAATTGATGCTTACTTAAATGATCATCTTGTTTTACTACAAGAAATTGAGAGATACAACCGTCCAGGTCTAAAAGTAGCGGAAGATGTGAAATATGAACCTAATGTTGGCGCATTTGTAATGGTAAAAGGAAACACTGAAGTAAAGGAAAAGTTAGATAGCGTAATTCAAGAGATGCGTGAAGATGGAACAATTAAAGAGATCGCATTGAAATTCTACGGTGCAGATGTTTCAAATCCTGTAGAACTAGAAGAAACTAAATAATAACTCAGAAAAGGAATCATTATGATTCCTTTTCTTTTAAACATCCAAATACTCTAGGGAGCATAATTGAATAGGAATGAGGTGAAAGAGATGTCGGATTTTAAATTTGAGTATCTGTTTAATATCGAATTAGTTTTAGAGTCACTTCCATATATTTTACAAGGTGCTTGGTATACAATACTTATATCAATTGTTAGTATGTTTATTGCACTTATATTAGGACTTTTTATCGCTTTAGCAAGGTTATCAAAAATGCCTCTTCTTTCATGGCCAGCAAGAATTTATATTTCTTTCATGCGAGGAACTCCGTTATTAGTGTTGTTATTCATTTTATATTTTGGTTTACCTATGGTTGGGATTGAACTTGAGCCAATTACTGCTGCGATCATCGGAATTAGTATTCATTTTGCAGCATATGCAGCTGAGGTCATTCGTTCATCTATTCTATCAGTGCCAAAAGGACAATGGGAAGCAGCTGAGACATTAAGAATGTCTTATTGGCAAACGATGCGTCGAATTATTTTGCCACAAGCTGTTCGAATTGCATTACCTCCATTATCTAGTATTTTTATGGATATTATCAAAGGTACATCACTTACGATGGTCATTACTGTTCCTGATCTATTCTATCGAGCAAAGGTGATTGCAGGACAAACATATGAGAGTTTGACTATGTACATTTTAGTTGCACTTATATACTGGGGAATTTGTACAGTTATCACTATTGCTCAAGATTATCTTGAAAAACGTCACAATCGTTATGTGCAATCGTGAAAGGTTGGGATATAAATGATATCAATTGAAGGGTTAAGTAAGAAGTTCGGTGATAACGAAGTGTTGCGCTCAATTGATTTTAATGTTGGTAAAGGTGAAGTTGTATGCTTAATCGGTCCATCAGGCTCAGGTAAGACAACTTTATTGAGGTGTTTGAATTTGTTGGAAGACCCAACGAAGGGTAAGATCACAGTTGGTGATGTTTCATTAACATTTTCGAATAGAGCAGCAAGTAAGAAAGATAAGGAAGCAATTCGTCAATATTCGGGCATGGTATTTCAACACTTTCATTTGTTTCCACATAAAACGGTTATAGAGAACTTAATTGAAGCCCCACTTGTAGTACAAAAGCGTAATAAGACACAATTGATTGAAGAAGCAGAGAGGTTGCTTGAGAAGGTTGGTTTAACCTCACAGCGTGATCAGTATCCAGACGAGTTATCTGGAGGTCAGAAGCAACGTGCTGCTATTGCAAGAATGTTAATGATGAAGCCTGAAGTTCTTTTATTTGATGAACCAACATCTGCTTTGGACCCAGAATTGATAGGTGAAGTTTTGTCAGTAATAAAAGACCTTGCTTCTGAGGGACAAACGATGATTATTGTTACCCATGAAATGGCTTTTGCACGTGATGTAGCTGATCGAGTTGTGTTCATGGCAGACGGTTATGTAGTTGAAGATGCACATCCTGAAGTCATGTTTACTGCTCCTAAGGAAGCAAGAACGAGACAATTTCTTAGTAAGATGATTAATCAATAACCTCTATTTATAATTACATGTCTATCAATAAGAATTTTCCTTTAAGACAAGAAAAACGTTAAGAAGATTTAATTAATGAACGAGTTTGGTTTGCAATGTATAATAATTTCAGACAGATTTTGTGTGAAAGTAGCGAATAATACGGTATAATCCATATACGGTATAGGGCATATATGATTAGTTTTAATGATAAGAAAGTCAAGCAATTACAGAAGTCTAATATCAGGTTCAAACAGTTTGAGTTCAACTATTTATCTGATAAGAAGAACAACCTTCTTCCCAAGGATCTGGAAGCTCATTACCATAATAAAGATGCTTGTCTATTTCTTATATAATATAAAGTAAAAGACCTTATTTATTACAGAAATAAGATTATTCTAAAGAGGTGAAGAGAATTGGAATATCCTCGAGATATG
The DNA here is from genome assembly GCF_001742425.1 of Bacillus solimangrovi. Lineage (GTDB taxonomy): Bacteria > Bacillota > Bacilli > Bacillales > Bacillaceae_N > Bacillus_AV > Bacillus_AV solimangrovi. Next base: position 14,372 of record NZ_MJEH01000020.1, on the reverse strand, counting down.
AAGAATCGTCTAAAGAGAATTGAAGGACAAATTCGTGGTGTATTAAGAATGATGGAAGAAGAGAAAGACTGTAAAGATGTCATTACGCAATTATCAGCAGCTCGCTCTGCGGTTGATCGGACAATTGGTTATGTTGTTGCAAAGAATCTTGAGGCATGTATTCGTGCACAAACAGAAAAAGGCGAAAGTGCAGATGATGTTATTAAAGAAGCTGTTCAAATGATTGTGAAGAGTCGCTAGATAACACAAGTCACTTCTTAATATGAAATTGAGCTACGTTAAGTTTATTGGTAAAACAAACCATCAATTGGAGATGAATGAATACTCCTATTGATGGTTTGTTTTATTTTTTGCTTTAAGTTAACATTTTGCTGGAGGATCTTCATGAAGTGGGAGATCAGATGATTCTTCAATTTGTGCTAAAGGATAACGATTAACGACCATTCCTCCAGCTAATCCTTCATTAAGCATGCGGTCGTAATCGAGAAATGCCTCACGTCGTCCTTCATACTCAAGATCATTTCGTTCTTTATCCATGATTATCCCTCCTCAGCTATTAGTTTGAGGTCGGTAAGTCGTTATTATGAATAGTAAAAATTACTTTTCTTCATATACGTGAAATAACATTAATTCGTGAAGGTGTGATTGCAGATATTCTTTCTTATCATTCTCAGGCGCGGGTTCATACCATTCAACTTCACCGTTACGATGATATAGTCCACTATAACGCGTTTTTTTATAAAAAAATGAGAAGCTCCAACCTGCTAAATCCTTATTACGTTCTTTATATTGAAAATGTGAAATCAATTTGTTGTGCCTCCTATATTCTCTAGAGTTTGACCTTAATAACCTATATATAACTTAACATAAATTTCATATTCTCTCATAAGCTGTTACGGAATATTTTTTGTTATGAGTGGAAGTGAAATTGTACATAATTGTATAGAAGATGACTCTATCAACAAATACTGGTATCATTAGAATGATATACATTCAAATGGAAGGTAGATGACGATGGAGTTTTTTGCGTTAATCGCATTTATGGCAATAATTGGTGCAGTTATTGGTGGGTTTACAAATTCATTGGCAATTAAAATGCTTTTTCGCCCATATAAGCCAATCTATATAGGGAAAAAGCGTTTACCTTTTACTCCTGGGTTGATTCCAAAACGCAGAGAAGAACTAGCTGTGCAACTTGGTCGAATGGTTGTTGAGCATTTGTTAACACCAGAAAGTATTCGACGTAAATTCTCTGATAAGGCATTCATGATGGGTATGGTAGATTGGGCACAAAATGAAGTGCTTCGCTTTATGAGAAAAGAAAAAACAATTAAAGAATGGATAGAAAGCTTTGGTGTAAAGAAAGTTTCTGAGAAAATTGAAGGAAAGCTTGAGTTGTTTGTGGAAGAAAGTTACGAGAGGACTTTGGGTGAATTAAGAAGTAAAACGATCTCTAACGTAATGCCAGAACAGTTACTCAAGAAAGCAGAGGGGAAAATACCACACGTTACAGAGTATATTCTTAATAAAGGATTAACTTATTTTGAGAGTGATGAGGGTTATGAGAAGCTTCGCGAAATGATGGAAGCATTCTTGCAAAATCAAGGGAAACTAGGCAATATGATTTCAATGTTTGTAGATAATGAAACGCTCGTTCGGAAAGTCCAGCCAGAAGTTGTAAAATTCTTAAGCCATGATACAACAAAGGGCACATTAGAAAGCCTATTGAAGAAAGAATGGGAGAAGGTACAAACTTGGCCAATTTCAAAGGTTGAAGAAGTGATAGGGAAAGAGAATGTGATTGATTTTCTAAATAATCAAATTAAAAAGCACTTACCTATTCAAGAATGGTTAAATAAACCTGTCTATTCATTTCTTCATAACTATGAACAACATATTTTAGAAGTAATTGTGCCAAAGCTTGTCGAAATGACAGGAGAGTTTGTTGCTGACAGAATAGAACAAATGATGGAGCGTCTACATTTGGAAGACATCGTTAAAGAACAGGTTGAGTCTTTCTCAGTAGAACGTTTGGAGGAAATGGTTCTATCTATTTCAAAACGTGAATTTAAGATGATAACTTATCTAGGTGCGTTATTAGGAGGCATTATTGGTATCGTTCAAGGTTTCATTGTTCTCCTGGTTCGATAAATATTGAAATTGTACTGAAAAGTTACTATTCATTTGATATAGTGTGTAAGTGAAGCTCTTTCATAGATAAAAAATTGTAGTGTTTTTTGCAATTGTTTTATAATAAGTGCTAATAAGCAAAGAAATAATATGTGGAGGGATTATTAATGGCAAATGTTTATGATGCAGCATATGAGTTAGAAAAAGCAGTTCGTGAAAGTGATGATTTTCAAGAATTAAAAGCAGTTTACGCAGAAGTGAACGAAGATGAATCAGCAAGAACAATGTTCGAAAACTTCCGTAATATTCAACTTGATCTTCAACGCAAACAAATGCAAGGTGAAGAAATTACAGAGGAAGAAGTGCTAAAGGCACAACAAGTTGTGGAACTTGTTCAACAGCATGAGAAAATTTCGAAGTTAATGGAAGTTGAACAACGCATGAGTTTAGTTGTAAATGAATTAAATAAAATCATTATGAAACCACTTGAAGAACTATATGGTGCACCAGAAGAAGCATAAAACCAATCAACCCCTACTGATGTAGGGGTTTTTTGATAATTAAATTTAATAACTTATCTCAGGTTTCTTTTATAAATATGTAAAGTAATAAAAGAGGAAGCAATACTATCACTGACTCGTCATTTTCTACAAAAATTTTATACAAGCTATAGATAGAAAATAAAACAATGAAAGATACGAATATGGGTTTTTGCATCAATACGTTCATATCCTCTCAAAAAGGTATGTAATTATTACGAGTTATTTTGGGGTTTGTAATAAGCACCTTTTATTACATGTTAATTATCACTAATAAATTCATTAAAATAGTACACTAAGTATAAATAGAAGATAACCGTTCTTCCGCAATATTTGCAGCTAAACTTTATTATACTCTTCTTCTGAAAGCTTGGTTCTATTTAATTCATCCTTTACATAAGTTTGAAGTAAAGCACACCTAAGTATTTCAATAAGGAGAGGATTATATGATATATCGGCTATTAGCTATAAATATTGATGGCACTTTATTAAGGTCCAATGGCCGCTTATTACGCGTATCGAAAGAAGCAATTGAATTTGTAAAAAATAAAGATGTATATGTGACACTCGTAACGAGTCGGAATTTTTCATCAGCTAAAAAAGTTGCAAAGGCATTAAAACTTGATTCTTTGTTAATTACACATAGTGGTGCGATTGTTGGATCTTCTCTAGATAACCTTGTATTTGCAAGACATATTGAGGAAGAACAGACATTTAATGTCGTACAAGTACTCGAAAGTTTTAATTGTCACATCCGATTATTGAATGAAAGGTACTCGATTGGAAATCAGATAAAAAGAAAGAATAACTTAATTGCCAAAACTGTGCTCGGAACAGGTGACCCGTTATTTTATCCAATACAATTTGTTGACTCATTAAGTGATAATCTTCGTGATCACCCTGTTTCAACACCTAAAATAGACGTTCATTTCACTGAACCAGAGGAAATGAAAGAGGTTGCACATTTATTAACTGAAAGGTTTCCTGAATTTTCAACTAATGTTGTGAATGCAAATAAGTTAGAAATTACTACTCTAAATGTCTCAAAATTAAATGGTTTACAAGTACTTGGTGAACAGCTTGGTATATCATTGGATGAGATGGTTGTGATAGGTGATGGGATTGATGATATACCAATGATTTCTAATGTTGGCTTAGGAGTAGCAATGGGTAATGCTTCAACAGAAGTCAAAATGGTGGCAGATTGGGTAACAAGAAGTAACGACCAAAATGGGTTAGCTTATATGGTAAAGGAACATTTTCGAAAGCAAATGAACGTAAAACAAGTGAAGGAAAATATGAGATCGTAAATCGTGAAAATAAACTTATCGATATTAAATAAACATTGAAGTACTTAATGTAATTTGCAAAAACTAAAAAAAGCAATGACTGTCAAAACAAAACGACAGTCATTGCTTTTTTTAATAGATATAGTTACTTGACCTTTCTAATATTGACGACTTGTTTTCTTATCCATTACACTGTAAAAGATATTGAGCGTGGAAAAGTAGGTGACTAATATGAAGATATTGATTAAAGGCTTGAATGAAATATTCGAGCGAAATATAGAGGCAGTAACAAAATTATTCTTTGAGGAACCAATTTTAGTTTTTGATAAAGATGAACAAGCAGATTTGAAGGTATCCTTTGATTGGCAAGGTGAGAAAGAAGTGAATTTATCAGCTGTGTTGGATAGTCAGTTAGATAAGAAGCACTTTAACAGTGAATACCCTGCCCCGATTAATGTTGATATAGATGATAAAGAAAACAGAAAACGATTAAAGCATGTTGTGAACTTTGTCTATTTAAAATTACTCCAACAGTATACAAACGTAACTCAGCCTTGGGGCACATTAACAGGTATTCGACCAACAAAGCTTCTTCATCAAATGCTTCAAAATATGCCTCTAGAGCAAGCACATCGGCAATTGAAAGACAATTATTTGATTACGAATGAGAAGATTAACCTAATGCAAAAAATTGTCGATAGACAGCTTGCAGTAATTCCTGATTTATATGAAGTATCAAACGAAATCAGCATCTATATAGGAATCCCATTTTGCCCAACAAAGTGTGCGTATTGCACATTTCCTGCCTATGCAATCAATGGACGACAAGGTTCTGTTGATGGATTTTTAGCTGGCTTACATTATGAAATTGAAGAAACGGGCAAGTGGTTAAAAGAAAACAATATCAAGATTACAACGATCTACTTTGGTGGTGGAACACCAACGAGTATTTCAGCAGTTGAGATGGATAGCTTGTATGAAACGATGTATCGTTCGTTTCCACATATGGAGCATGTACGAGAAGTTACAGTAGAGGCAGGTAGGCCAGATACCATTACAACTGATAAGCTTAATGTATTGAAGAAATGGAATATCGATCGCATCAGTATTAATCCACAAAGCTATACACAAGAAACATTAAAGGCAATCGGTCGTCATCATACGGTAGAAGAAACGATTGAAAAGTTTTGGCTTGCTCGTGAAATGGGCATGAATAACATTAATATGGATTTAATTATTGGTTTACCAGGTGAAGGTGTAGAGGAATTTGAAAATTCATTGATAGAGACGGAAAAATTGATGCCTGAATCATTAACGGTGCATACTTTGTCATTCAAACGAGCATCGGAAATGACAAAAAATAAGGAAAAATACAAAGTTGCTGACCGAGATGAGATTACTGAAATGATGAAAATGTCTTCCGATTGGACAGATGAAAAGGGTTATGCACCTTATTATTTATATCGCCAAAAGAATATTCTCGGTAATTTAGAAAATGTAGGTTATGCTTTGCCACAGCAAGAGAGCTTATATAACATTTTAATTATGGAAGAGCAGCAAACGATCTTAGGACTAGGATGTGGAGCTGCGAGTAAGTTTGTAGATCCGACTACAAGAAAAATTACACGCTTTGCAAATCCAAAAGAGCCAAAAGCATACAACGAAACATTTATTGAAACGACACATGAAAAATTAAATAGATTAGCACAAATTTATAAAAATAACACCTTGTAGTCAATGAGGTGTTATTTTTATATAATATTTAAGTGAATTTTCAAAAAAATAAAGCAGGAATTCTACCTTTTATATGGAATAAAATAATAGGCGAATGGAAGAGGGGGAATGGAATCGTTGTTGAAAGGATTACGTGTGCTAGATTTTTCTCATTATATACCAGGTCCATATGCTACGATGCGCCTTGCAGACTTAGGTGCAGAAGTCGTTAAAGTTGAACCATTAACAGGTGATTTAGCTCGAAATGCTAGTGGGATTAAAGAAGAGAGTGGTATTGTATTTGATGCGAATAATCGTAATAAGAAGAGCATAACTGTAAACCTTAAAACGAATGAAGGTGTACATCGGATAAAGGAGTTGGTGAAAGAAGCAGATGTAGTTGTTGAAAGCTTTCGTCCAGGTGTGATGACGAAGTTAGGAGTTGGATATGAGCAAGCAAAAAAAATTAATCCAACACTTATTTATTGTTCATTGTCTGGTTATGGTCAAGAAGGCTCATTAGCACATTTAGGTAGTCATGATTTGAACTATATGGCTCTATCAGGGTTGCTTTCACAGATGAAAGATAAGGAAGGTCGTCCGATTCACCCCACACTTACATTTGCTGACTTAGTTGGTGGTCTTGCTGCAAGTGAAGGTATTCTTGCTGCACTTGTACGACGAGAAAGAGAAGAAAAAGGGGCATATGTAGACGCAGCATTGTTAGATAGTGTGATAGGTTTCATGAATATTCATGAGCTGCTCGTGAAACGAACAGGAAAGAAAACGGGGATGTCTCTGTTGGATGGCACTGTTGTTTGTTATGGAATCTATGAAACAAAAGATGCGCGTTATGTAAGTCTCGCTGCACTAGAACCAAAGTTTTGGAATAATTTCTGTGAAGCGGTAGATCGGATAGAGTGGAAGGGTTATCAGTTTACAAAAGCGATAGATGATGAAGAATTTTATGAAAATATGAAAAAGTTGTTCATGGAAAAGACGATGGAAGAATGGGCTAAGTTAGGGAAGCGATATGATTGTTGTTTAACTCCTGTGTTAGAGCCAGGAGAATTAAACTCTTTTTCATATTGTACTGAGCGAATGCTCATTCATAATGTGAATCCACAACTATTATATGTAGCCACTCGATTAGAAACAAACTTGAAAGAAGCTAACATTCCTCCTACATTAGGGATGAATAATGAAATGGTTTTCAGTAATCAAATATAAATTTAATAATAAAGAGGAGCGAGTATTAATGAGTGAACAAACTGTTTTATATAAAGAAGAAGGACGTATTGGTATCTTAACATTAAATCGACCTAAATCATTAAATGCACTAAATATGGACATGTTAGAAGAATTAAATAGTGTTCTCGAACAAGTAAAGGAAAGTCCAATCGATGTCTTAATTGTTACTGGTAATGGAAGCGCATTCAGTGCTGGTGGAGATTTGAAAATGATGTTAAGCAAAGAAGGCTTAGAAGGTCATAACGATGTTATGAACTTAATTAATGGAATCGTGTTATCATTGTTCAATTTACCGAAGCTTGTCATTAGTGCGGTGAATGGACCAGCGGCAGGACTTGGCTTTAGCCTTGCATTAGCTGCAGATAAAGTAATTGCTTCTAATTCAGCGATTCTTGCGATGAACTTCATAGATATTGGTTTAGTCCCTGATGGAGCGGGTCATTTCTTCTTGAAACAGCGTATGAACGCAACACAAGCAAAACAGTTTATTTGGGAAGGTAAGAAGATGCCTGCATTAGAAGCACAAGAAAGAGGTTTAGTTGATGACCTTGCTGACGATGCACTTGAGGCGGCGTTAGATCTAGCTAAGAAACTGACATACAAACCTACAAAAGCAATGATTGAAACGAAGCTGCTTTATGCGAACTTAATGAAAGATGAGTTGGCGCAAGTATTAGAAGTTGAAAAAATAAGTCAGTTAAAGATGAGACATTCAGCAGATCACCGCGAAGGTGTTCAAGCATTTTTAGAAAAACGTATGCCACAATTTAAAGGTCAATAAAATAAAGCCACCTATCCTTTTGATGGGTGGCTTTGCAATGCTAATAGAAAAAATTACATAGTCAAAAGTGTCTAACTGTTAGAGAAACTGATTCAACCAAAAGAGAATAGTTGGCTTTGACCAATCTTAAGAAAAAAATTTAGAAAGATGAAAAATAATTACGTTCTATGTTATAATAAGCGATAAAATTTCACATACAACAAGACATTTTGGAGGACGTGAATTATGAGTCAGTTTAGACAGAAACGTATTGAATGGTTTAAAGAAAAAAATAAAAATCGAGCTCGATTGTTAATTGGTTGTGCCGATCAACCTGGAATTGTTTCATCAGTTTCTACATTTCTATTTGAACAAGGTGCAAATATTGTTGAATCGAGTCAATATACAACAGACCCAGAAGGTGGAATGTTCTTTCTAAGGATTGAGTTTGAAATTGATAACTTAGAATCACGTGAAGGAGAAATTGAGGAAGCATTCACACAAATTGCTGAGCGCTTTTCAATGGATTGGCGAATTAGCTATGCCTATCATATTAAGAAGATGGCTATCTTTGTATCAAAAGAAGAACATTGTTTGCTTGAGTTGTTATGGGAGTGGCAAGCTGGTGAACTTATGGCAGACATCTCACTTGTCATTAGTAACCATGAGGTGATGAGGGATACGGTAGAATCGTTGCAGATTCCATACTACTATACACCAGTCACGAAAGAAACAAAGCAAGAAGTTGAGCAACGTCATCTTGATCTATTAGAAGAACAAGAGATCGATCTCATTGTTCTTGCACGATATATGCAAATTCTTTCTCCAAATTTTGTTTCAAAACATCCTAATCAAATTATTAACATTCATCATTCTTTCTTGCCGGCATTTGTTGGAGCAAAACCATATGATCGTGCATATGAGCGTGGGGTAAAGTTAATCGGAGCTACTTCACATTATGTAACAGATGATTTAGATGAAGGTCCGATTATTGAGCAAGACGTTGAACGTGTTAACCATAAGGATAAAGCAGATGATTTAAAACGAATAGGTCGTCATATCGAACGTTCGGTACTTGCAAGAGCTGTAAAATGGCATCTTCAAGATAGAGTTATCGTTCATGGAAATAAAACAATTGTATTTGAATAATTGTTAATACAATAAGAAAAGCAGCTCTAGAGTAGGCTGCTTTTCTTATTGTAAATTATGGATGGAAGAGAATAAGCTTTCCACTGGGAGAGACACATCGATAAGAGTTATCTAACAAGTTTTGGCTAGTTAGCTTTTGCTCTCCAGTATGTTTTGCATTATCATCATTTGATGCTTCAAATGATTCATTTAATAATGTTTCACCATTTTTATTAAAGGCAGTTAAGTAGTAAGTCTTCATCACAAATTCTCCCTTCACGCTAACAAATCTGTATATAGCTTATTATACTATATTTTCGAGAAGATTCAGAGAATTTACACAAAAAATATTATGGTGCGATAAAAATGCGGTAGCTGTCTTCGAATAGCTTATGTAAACGTTATAAAAATTTAAACTGAGAGTTATTATTTAAGTTTAACTCAATATTAACTGATTGAAGGAAGTTTTTCTTCAGCATATATTAACTGATGCTAAGACTAAAAGAAGTTTAATTGGAAGAGCAAGAGGAAGTAATTATATGATTGATTTAACTAATCATCAGTGGGGAGGGAGAAAAACCGCCACTGATGAAAGTATCTTTTAATAAGTAATTAATCTCTTTTAAATTGTTGATTGTTAGACGATTGACGAAACGGCTCATCACGAAGTTGTTTGTTTTGTCCGGGGTTCTTTGGACCTTCAACACTTGCTGCACTAATTCCAGTTTTACTAGGGTTTTTCTTTTGACGTGCCATTATGCTCACCTCCTACTAGTATCTTTTCCGAATTGGTGTAGATTACCCTTTGCTTCTTTGAAGAAATAGATTTTTTATATAAAATAATTAGCAAATATTAACATTTGGATGTCATTTGCTTAAGGTCATATAAAAATTTGATAAGTGGTTTATCTATTGGCTATCTTCTCACCACTATGTCTTATACTTGTCGCAAAAGGTCAGGTATTTTATGTTTTTCTGATTGAGTGAAGGTTAATTTGATTGCATAAGATTAATGATTTCGTTAGTGACGAGACAAATATTTTGCTATAATGGATTATATTGTAGATGTTTAGGTCTACATAGAGAGGTTAGCCAGCATTGAATGATGGTGCGAAGATCCCCATATTAAAGCATTGGATTGATAATACAGTATGTGGCGGAGATGAAGAAAAACTTAAACTAATGTAAGTTTTACTTTACATAATTTCTTATTTGAATAAAAAGATGCAGCGAAAGGCTGCATCTTTTTATTCAATAAATAAAGTTAGCGATGTGTAATTTTAATATGGAAAATTTGAAAGTGAAAGCAGTTCTTACTCGTAAAGAGATAGTATTAGAATGAGTTATACGTTGTTTGTTTTAATACATATACATTGGAAATCAAAAAAATTTATGTTTACTCCAAAGAAAATCATGTACAGGAGGGATGAGAAGGATGAAGCATATGAAAGGTCCTTTGACACTCTTAATGTTAAACCTTTTTATTATAATGGTTGGGATTGGTTTGGTTATTCCTATCCTTCCGTTTTATGTAGAAGAGTATGGTGCTAATGCACGAACATTAGGGATGCTTATTGCAGTATTTTCTTTTATGCAATTTCTATTCGCACCAGTATGGGGAAGAGTATCAGATAAAGTTGGCCGTAAACCGCTTATTACACTCGGGTTATTTGGGTTCGCCATAGCAGAATTCATTTTTGCATTTGCAACTGACCTATGGATGTTATTTGCTTCAAGGATTTTAGCAGGGACATTTGGTTCAGCACTAATGCCAACAGCTATGGCATATGTGTCTGATATCACAACACCAGAAAAGCGTGGACAAGGTATGGGAATGATGGGAGCCGCTATGGGGTTGGGTATTGTTGTAGGGCCTGGAATTGGAGGATGGCTTGCTGATGAAATTTCACTTTCGGCACCATTTCTGTTGGCAGGTATCGTTGCAGTAATTGCAGGTACTGTGTCAGTATTTGCATTGCCTGAGTCTTATACGAAAGAAATGAGAAAGAGAGACGCACTGGAAAATACAGAAGAACAAACAAATCAATTCATACAAATGTATCATGCTTTGAAGAGTCCAGTCGGTTTCTTATTAGTCCTTGTTTTTATTATGAGTTTTGGTTTAGCAAACTTCCAATCCATTTTTGGATATTATACGAAGGATCGTTATCATTATAATCCTTCTGAAGTTGGAACAATCATTTTGATTACTGGATTAATTGGGACAATTATTCAAGGTGGTGTTGTTGGAAGGTTAATTAGTAAGTTTGGTGAGGAGCGAGTTGTTACAGGCTCTTTACTTCTAAGTGCATTTGGTTTTGTCATTATGACACTAGCTTTTAATTTCATAACTGTACTTATTACGACAGCTACTTTCTTTATCGGAAACTCCATTTTACGTCCATCATTAAATTCATTTATTTCCAAGTTAGCAGGTCGACGTCAAGGGATGGTTATGGGACTGAACAATTCTTTTTTAAGTTTAGGTAATGTTGCCGGACCACTCGTTGCAGGAACACTTTATGAGATTAATTTGCATATCCCTTATTTATTAGGCGCATGTGTGATGTTGTTCGGACTTGTTGCGACAAAGATTTGGATTGTAAGGAAAGAAAAACAAACGAATGTACAACCTCAATGATTGTTTTGTATACATCTAGATGTCAGAATAAACGCTTAGAGTGGGAAAGTTCTGTGCTATACTATATGTACTTATTATCATGGTTAAAAAAAACGTTATTTCCTTGTATAAGGAGGATGAACAATGGATAAAGGGATTACATATCTTAGTGTAGGGGAAACATTTGACGGTTATCTATTAGTTAAATCATCAACAAAAGGAACAGCAAGTAATGGAAAACCGTTTCTTACGTTGATTTTTCAAGATAAGAGTGGGGATATAGAAGCAAAGTTATGGGATGCTTCACCAGAAAATGAGGCGGCATATAGTGCTGAAGCAATTGTAAGGGTTGTTGGTGATATCCAGAATTATCGCGGACGTATGCAGTTGAAAATACGTAATATACGTATAGTCAATGAGCAAGATAATGTTAATCTTTCTGATTTTCTTGAAAGAGCACCGCTTTCTATTGAAGAAATGGGCGAGAAAGTAAGTAGTTATATTTTTGAAATGAAAAACTCAAATATCCAGCGTATAACAAGATTCTTAGTAAAAAAACATCAGGAGAGCTTCTTCAAGTACCCTGCAGCAACTAAAAATCATCATGAGTTTGTCTCAGGTCTAGCTTACCATGTAGTGTCAATGTTAGACTTAGCGAAAGCAATTGGTTCGTTGTATCCAAGTTTAGATAAGGATCTATTATATGCAGGTGTAATTTTACATGATCTAGGTAAAGTAGTTGAGCTTTCAGGTCCACTCTCAACAGTATATACAATGGAAGGTAAGCTACTTGGTCATATAACGATTATGGTGAATGAAATCGCTCAAGCGGCTAAAGAACTAGAGATATCGAGTGAAGAAGTAACAGTTTTACAACATATGGTATTAAGTCATCACGGAAAAGAAGAGTGGGGTAGTCCGAAGAAACCCCTTATTAAAGAAGCGGAAATCCTTCATTTAATAGATAACGTTGATGCGAAGATGAACATGCTTGATCGATCATTAGAACGAGTAGAACCAGGGGAGTTTACAGAAAAAATCTTTGCAATGGATCAAAGGAGCTTTTACAAACCTACATTCCATAAATAATGTTATGTATTTTATAAAATTGAACAACCGTTCTTCATTCAAAACTTAAAATACATTAAGTTTTGAATGAAGAACGGTTTTGAACAATTGTAAATGATTTTAGAAGTGACAAAAATTCACTCTAATAGTTTATTAAGGAGCTGTCTTCATTAATTGAGAAGGCAGCTTTTTGTTTTTTTTAATAAGTTTTTTATTGAAGTGAGGAAATGAAAATGAAATGGAGAGACTGGGATCGAAATTTAAAAATTAGGTTATATGGAGAAGCGTTAGTTAATATTTGTTTTTGGGCATTTTTTCCGTTCATGGCTATTTACTTTTCAAATGAATTTGGTAAAGGTGTTGCAGGGGTATTACTCGTTCTTTCTCAAGTTGCGGGTGTTATAGCTAACTTAATAGGAGGTTATAGTGCGGATAAGTATGGGAGAAAGAACATGATGCTTCTTTCGATATTTTTGCAAGGAGGAGCGTTTACATTATTTGCATTAGCGAATTCTCCGTGGTATCAATCTCCGATCGTAACGTTTATTAGTTTTACGATCATAGGTGTATCAGGAGCAATATATTGGCCAGCAAGTCAAGCGATGGTTGCAGATGTGGTTGAAGAAAAAGATCGAAGTACAGTTTTTGCTGTATTTTACACAGCGTTAAACATTGCAGTCGTTATAGGTCCTATATTAGGAAGTTTATTCTTTTTTGATTATCGTTTTGAATTTCTCGTAACGGCGGCACTTGTTAACATTACGTTAGGATTTGTGATTATGAAGTATATTCGAGAAACGATGCCAGAAGATAGTACTTCTAAACAACTGAAATTAAGTTGGCATGAAGCAATGAAAGAACAGTTAAGGGATTACAAGGTTATCATGTACGACAAGGTTTTCTTTCTATTTATTATTGCAGGTATACTTGTCGCACAGACCTTTATGCAAATGGATGTATTAGTTGCCGTTTATATGACAGAAACGTTTCAGGATCAAGTGTTAGTGTCTTTTCGAGATTGGTCTTTTCTAGTTGATGGAGAGAGGGCATTTGGATTGATTATTGCAGAGAACGGGCTACTTGTAGCTCTTTTCACAGTAATTGTGACAAGGTGGATGACAAAATATCCTGATAGGAATGTGTTTATCGTTTCATCCCTTTTATATGGTGTAGGCATATTAATATTAGGATCAAATGGACATATTTGGGTTCTAATTGGAGCAATGGCAATATTCACATTTGCAGAACTAATGGTTGTTGGATTACAACAAGATTTTGTATCTCGTCTCGCCCCAGAACAAATGAGAGGAAAGTATTTTGCAGCCGCAAGTTTACGTTTTACAATCGGACGGACAATGGCTCCTATGTTTATCCCACTTACGTTATTAATTGGATATCAGTGGACATTCATCGTTTTGTTTCTCTTAACTCTCTTAAGTGCTGTACTATATGCGAGAATGTTCTATCTATTTGATAAGAAACAAAATTCATCACTCATGCAAGCAAATTAGTTCTATGATTATACGATTTCTCATAGAGTATAGAAAGGCTTGTCTAGAAGAGGAGTGAATAATATGGAAGCACTTCCGTGGTGGATTTATCTTGTCACAATTGGGATTGCATATAGTGGATATATGACGATAAAAACGACAAAGAAGGATGAAGAGATCGATCAACAATTTATCGAACGAGAAGGTGAGGTTTACATCAAAAGGATGGAGAGGGAACGAGAGAAAAGGAGAAAAGAACAGTCAGTTAAATTATAAGTAGAAGAAGCCCAGAAGGAGTGTGATATGCTCCCCCATAGGTAGACAGATTAAAAAATATAAATCTGACTGCTTATGGGGGAGTATTTATTATGTCCAAAAGATCTT